>JALZJW010000111.1:0-6650 GCA_030859565.1 Pseudomonadota bacterium | reverse complement strand
GAGCGCGGCAATGAAACCGATCGCTGCGGACAAGACCAAGCCTAAAGCGACATAATTTGCTTTCCTACTCATTGCGCAAGGCCTCAGCGGGTGAGGTGCGCGCCATTTTATGGGCAGGATAGAGACCGGCGAGCAGCGCGGCAGTAACCGCAAGCGCTAATCCTTGCAACAAGATGATCGGCTCTATGTGAAGGTCAATGGTCCAGCCAAAAGAGTGCCGGTAGATCACCATGACCAGGGTCGCTGCCACCATGAGCCCGACCGGCAGAGCAATGAGGCCGGCGATGAAGCCCATCAGCCCCGTCTCCCCCACTAGCAGCCCCCAAAGCTGCACCGGTGTCATGCCACAGGCCCTGAGCAAGCCCAGCTCCCGGGTACGTTCCAATTGTAGCGCCATGAGCGCGCTCATCACGCCAACGAAGGCAATGACGGCGGCGAGAACACGTAAGACCTCGGTGATGGCAAAGGTGCGGTCAAACAGTTTCATCGACTGCTCACGTATAGCGCGGCTTAGGCTAATGATCACCCTTTGTTCCGAGGGGATGCGGTTCTGGAGCGTGGTGCGCAGGGTTTCATCATCGATGCCGGGTTGGGCATAGACGCCGATGCTCGTGTAACCACGGTTTTTCCAGAAACGCTCGTAGGTACGGCGGCTTATGGTCACAGTGCCTTGGTCAGAGCTGTAGTCGTAGTAGATTGCCGCGATTACGAAGTCCTGTAAGCCGCGCTCAGTGAGGAGCTGCAAGATGTCACCCTTCTGTCTACCGTGATGATAGGCGAAAGGCTCGGAGACAATCACCGCATCGTCGTGCTCAAAGGAGTTCCACACCTCAGCGGGATTCCCCGCTTTGAAGTGGAATCCGGCATAAGACTCGGGCGCGAGCTCGTAGGCCGCTACGTCAATGATCTCCCCCTGCATCTCGATGCTAAAGCGCCGCACCGTGCTGAGCGCCGCCACACCGGGGGTGCTACCGATACGCGCCTTGAAGTCAAAATCAAATTCAGAGGCCAGTGCCGTGGAGGAAGGCCCTGGGGTGGAAATATACATATCGGCACGCAGGATATTATGTAGCCAACTGGCTACTGCCAAGCGGAAGCTACTGATCAGAAGTCCAACACCGACCGTGGTGGCGATGGCAACCATGAGGGCGGTGATGGCCATTGCCGTGCGGCTCAAGCTGCTCGTGACGTTGCGTGCCGCCATTTTTCCCGTCACCCCTAGCCAACGTGCAGTGAGCGGTTTGAGCGCATGGACACAACCCACCGTCGCTGCGGGGGTGAGGAGGGCGCAACCGAGAATCAAGGCAAACTGGGCGGTAAAACCGAGGACGATGCTTTTACCGGACAGTAGCAAGGTCACGCCTCCTAGGGCCATCACCAGAAGCCCCAAGATAGCCGCACGCGGGATCAGGCGGTTGTATCGAGACTCGAGATCCGAGCGTGATAAAGCGCGCCGCGGTTCGACGCCAGCCGCCTCCCTCGCCGGCGCAAGCGCCACAAGTAGCGTGACACCGACTCCCAAGGTAAGCCCTTTAACCAAGGCCATCGGTGTAAGGATCAGCTCTCTCACTGTGACCACAAAATACATATCGTTAATGGTGCGAGTGACGAGTCGCACCAAGCCTTGTCCGAGCCCAACACCCAACACCAGTCCGCAGAGGGTCCCGATAGCACCGATGACGAACGCTTCGCCTAGTATGATGCGAAACACCTGTGCGCGTGTCACTCCCAAGGTACGCAAGGCGCCAATCAGCTCCCGCCGCCGCACCACAAAAAAAGTCATGGTGTTGTATATCAGAAACGCACTCACCAGGAGCGCTAGTAGGCTCAAGGCGACGAGATTGATGTGGAAGGCCCGGGTCATCTTCTTGGTAGCCTGGCTACGGGTCCCCGCGGTGGTCAGTGTCAAACCCGGTGGCAGGCTACGCTGGACACGTTGGATAACGGCCTCGCCTGGGGGCTCGTCTGCTATCTTAAAGTCGATGTGGCTGAGTTTTCCCGGCATATTGAGGAGGGTCTGGGCCGTGGCGATGTCGGTGATGATGAGATCGTCTAAGGCATGAGGCGAGCTAGCGTCAGTCGGCTCGATCCAGTCGATGATGCGCACGCTGCGGATCAATGAACCTACCTCGATCTTGAGTTCTTCCCCCAGTTGGATACCGAGTCTTTGACCTGTAGCCTGGCTCATGAGGGCGGTGCCCAGCTCAGTGACCAGCCGGTAGACCGTATTGCCGGAATCCTCGGCATCGTCCCGACGTCGGGACTCCCAATACGCCCTGAATGCCGCTTCCGCAAAGGGATCGACCCCAAGGATCTGCAAGGTCTGGCGAGGCTGAGTGGGGAAGGTTACGTAGTCCTGGATGACCGGGGCTACCGGATAGAAACCTTCAGCTACCCTCAAGGTGACGTAAAGCGACTCATCGAGTCCGTCTGGGCCGCCGGTGATCTGGTGAGTAGCTTTGCCCACCACCGCTTCGTAGGTGACGTCAAAGGCGCGTTCCGCGCTTATCCGTGCGAGGTCGACAGAGGTGACTACCGCCACACCCAGCGCGATGCCTAGGATCGCGAGAGCGAGCTGTATGGGTTGATGAATGAGGGAGCGACAACTAGCCTTCCAGAGCAGCGTCATAATCCGCAGTTACTTCTACCGCATCCGACACGATTATGCCGCTCATCGAAAGACCATACAAGAAGCGCTGGCGGTAATCCTGGGCATTTAGGGCGCGCGTGATCTCTTGATAGTCCCTGGGTCCGCGGACCGGGAGAGGCTATAAGTGAGAAGTAATCCCTACATGATCGTGTCAGGCAGTATATTCGGGCTGGTTGCCCTTCACGCCGGAGGGCCTTGTGCGCTGGCGGCAGCTGCACGCAAAACGAGGAGGGAGAGTGAGTCTCGCTTCTCATCCCCTCAGCCTCAACACGCGAGGCAGGTCTTGGAGTTAGAGAATGATCCTAAACTGCTTGACCAGCGGCTTACCTATCATTGCGTCTAGGGGTTGCTTATTCCTTTTATACTGTATGAGTCAGCAGCCCGTAGCTACTTGTTCGGTCAACCAGAGCTTGTTAGCCTGTATTAGGCGAAATCCAAGTCTAGGCCGCCACAGGTGTTTTGAATAGACCATGACAATGCGACATCCAGCAAAACTTGTTCAATGGCAGTGACGGCCGTCTGCTACTGCTGCCTCGCTCCTCTGGCGTGACACCCTCGATGCCACCATGGACGCGATAGCCGTTGTAATAGAGAAGAAATTGGGAGTGACTTCGGTCGCCTGATCGCTAAGCCAGTGCTGGGCGGCTTGCATCATGACTACGCACTTGCGCCGACATGACTAGCGATCATTATTTGCGGACTACAGGTGGTCGGCGCAGGGAGATGAACCGGGTGGGATGAGGTACCGGTTGGCCGTTCGGATTAGAGCGAAGTGCCCCAGCGGGATCGGTCTGGAATTGGCGGAATTAACTTCGATGTCCTTGCCTACCGCGCATCATAATTGACGCCGCTGGATTAGCCGCAACGGCAGAGCTGTCGGGCGCCCTGCGTTTTTTCGTGTAAAGCTAAGAAGGGAGTGGAGAGTCCATGCCGCGTCGTGCAGAATGGGTAATCAACTTGCACTCTTGAAGATCCGGCTCGCCATGGTTTGCAAACCCGCGGAACATGCCCCAGAATGCGCCGTCCACTTTTTTCTCCCGTGCGGTGCTATGCTTGGCACGGTAGCGTTTGGCCTCCGCGGGTCCGGCGTTGTACACCGCGTAGGCCGCGCGGGCAGCATTCTCGCTCTGCCCGGTCTGCTTCGCTTCCTCGATGCCATAGCGTTTGAAATATTGCATCAGGATCTCCGCCCCTGCTCGACCGTTATAGTGCGTATTCCATTTAAGTTGCTGTACATTATAGAAGCCGCGCCACACCCGCGGATTGATCTGCATGAGCCCAAGGCTCCCTGCGGTCGACCTGACGTAGGTGACTTGGTTTTTTTTACGCACAAACTGCCGCCAGCAACTTTCTTTTAGAGCGGTGGCCGGCATCATTGCCCGGTAGATGGTTTGGTAGCCCGCGTCGAGCGCACTGCCTTGCAAGGCCGTACCGGTAATGTGCTCCAGCAATTGCTTCATCACCGCAATGTATCGATCGAGCTCCGAGGTCTCCGGCACCCACCGATCCAGGTGCTTTATTAAGGTAGTGAGCCCGGCATCCTCCGCGCCTGCCGCGTAGGCTGCAGACATCCAATCAATAGCGCTCTCTGGCGCCGGTTCAGGGGCGGCCTCGATACGGATCTCGGGCGGAAGGCCAAAGAGCGTGCGCAGGCCGGGATCAAGCTCGAGGTCGTAATGCAAGGGATCTTCAATCGCCTCGGGTCGCAGCATGCGGGCCAGGCGGCGAAGCCCATCGGCCGAGATCTCGATCCCGAGCCCTGGGGCCGCCCGCTCTAAAGTCACTACTGCATCACCGGCTTCGATAAAGCCCACATAGCGCAGCAATTTGTCTCCCGAGAGCCCGCGTTGCGCGCTCTCCTGAACGATCTCATGCAGGCCTTTCCACGTCTGAACAAAGAGCCGGCGAACCGGGTCACCCTGACTGCGGGGATACAGGCCGGCGAGCAGAGGCAGGACTTGGTAGCGGCTGGCGAGAAGTAGATCGAACAACTTCCCGCGGATAGCCGGGTCGACGAGATCTCCCCCGAAGCCTTTGACGACGAAGACCAGGAACGCATCCCACCTCTCGAACGCCTGTTGATAAGTCTGGATCTCCATAGGGCTCAGCGGTGGTTCAGGATGCGTCGGAGGGGCAGGGGGTCGAACAAAGCGATCCGGCACATTCATGACGAGAGATACCACTAAGCCATGCTCACGTACCTCTACGTTCTTCGGAAAAGCACTATCGAGGATCGCCTTAATCTGAAGCGCCGCAGAGCTTGGAACCCAGACCTTGAGCAGTGATAGAACCTCATCGCGTGGAGGCGCGAGATCGATGCTGAGAGCCATCAATTTCGGGTGAACAAAGCGTTTGGTGACTTCCCATAGCAGGCCTGAAAGCAATCCCTTCTTCCATTGCTCATCATAGAGGCTCGACTCAACGATCTTGAGCTTAAGCTGCCATTCGGGCGTGATCTCGGTTTCCATGAGCGACTCTATATATCCACGCCACTGGCCGGGACCGAGACACTTTTCCAGGACGTCCGCGCCTAGGCTACCTATCCCGTGCGTGGAAAACCGCAATCGCTCACCCTGAGGGCCGAATTTCGGTCGATCCAGGGTCAGGAAGCGGCAGTCGCTCTCGCGCCAGACGCGCGCAATGCCGCCAGGATCGGTATAGACCTGTCTGGCAACCTCCTGGGTGAGCAGATCATAGCGGACTGTCAGTGGAATGGTCATCTCCGCCGCGTGCAAGAGCGTGGAAGCGGCCACTAGGCAAAGCTGGTAGCGAGACGAGCCGCTTTAGTATTCAGCACCATCCGCAGAAGAACCTTCTCGGGGTCGATTCATCGAAGTGTACAGTCAAACGATGTATCAGTGCTATTCGATTTGAGGCGTGCAACTTTCACAAGGTTGACCGGAAAGGGGCCTTGCGGGGAAAGGGTGCTGGTGCGCTCCGAGATTCACCAAAGCACCGCTCAGCTCTGCGTCCAACCTTCCGTCCGAGCTGCTTGGCTTCCTCTGGACGTGGACGATCTGCGCAGCCGTCCGGGATTTATTGGCTGAGGGGAGTCGTGTCGAAATGTCAGCGGGTGCCGGTGCGCCAGTGGGTGATCTCCTTTCCGATCCCGCTTCGCTTGCTGTTCGCTTCACATCCCCGGCTGCTCGCGCCGGTCTTGCAGATCATCCACCGGGTCATTGCGA
Source organism: Pseudomonadota bacterium (assembly GCA_030859565.1). Classification (NCBI taxonomy): domain Bacteria; kingdom Pseudomonadati; phylum Pseudomonadota; species Pseudomonadota bacterium. The sequence continues at coordinate 815 of JALZJW010000111.1, read as the reverse complement.
CATTCCCGATCCAACAAGCGGGACTCCAACGTACCGAAGCTGACACCGGCGCCGTCACGCTGATTCTTGGTTAGCTTCAGCAGCGCCCGACTCCACTTCGTCGCCGCTGCGGGGCAGCCTACGCTGAGGCGTTTGCTTGGGATGGTGATCTGGACGCCACCGCAAACCGCCACCGTTTCTGAGGTCGGTAGGGGGTCGAAATACACTGGAAACACCCCGCGCTCGTGTCCAATGCGCAGGTCGGTCAAAAATGGATCCCTTCGAACCGAATCGGTCTGTCGGAAACCACACCGCACGCCGTTGAATCAGTTCGTCTGCTGGCCGACGGATCATGAGGTCGATCGCCTCCTGCGGCAGATATGATGAGTAGAGAGCCGACATGTGTCCCTCGCCCTTCAGTTTGGATTTGGCCGCAATAGGCATGTAGGGCGGCAGCATGGTTGCAGGCCCCACCAAACGAACACGTAGAGGAGCATCATCTTCCTCGTCTTGCCTCACTTCCTGTTCCATTGGTCTAGATTCAGATGTGTGGCGCTTCCTAGTCCTAAGAGCAGGGGGAAGCTTAGGGGCCACCGCCCGTCTGGGGGGATAGGAGGCACTCCGGCTTCAACCTTGATCGTGGGAGCACGGGAAGTCGTCATCAAAAAGTGGTCGGCTAAGTGCCGGAACTTGGCGGCCAACGGCCGAACAATCTTACTCCGTGGTGCGTCAATCGACGAACAGATCGGGCAGCAAATTCTTCGTGCCTGGCACCACCGCATAGCGCGCGAGATCGATGACGCCCTCGGCGGCGAGCACCTCCTCGTCGATGTAGA
>JALZJW010000110.1 GCA_030859565.1 Pseudomonadota bacterium | reverse complement strand
GTCACAGATTGGGGAACCAATAGAAGTGATATTACGTCAGCGAGCGACGCCGTCACGCTTATTGCCGACGACCACGTGCCGGATGAAACCTACGAAAGCGTTCGTTCGGCGGCTATCGCTTATAACGAATGCGGCGATAGACGAACCGCTTAAGTGAAGCATTCGCAAACATCTAGGATCACGACCATGACCGTCCGGCTGAACCACACAATCGTTGCCGCGCACGACAAAGATACCGCGGCAATGTTCTTGACCGAGTTCCTGGGCCTCCCGGCGCCTTCGCTCCTCGGCCCGTTTGCAGTGGTGCGGGTAGGTGACACCTCGCTGGACTATATGGACGCCGACGGCCAGATCACGTCCCAGCATTACGCCTTCCTGGTGAGCGAGATCGAATTCGACGAGATCTTCGCGCGGATTCGTGAACGGCGCCTCTCGTACTGGGCCGACCCCGGCCGCCACGAGCGCGACCAGATCAACACCTGGGACGATGGGCGCGGGCTCTACTTCGACGACCCGAACGGCCACCTGCTGGAGATCATCACCCGGCCGTACGGCAGCGGTGGTACGGCGGCGTCCCGACCTCACCCCTTGGTCGCGCGCACACTGGGTCCCGAAGCTCACGAGGGCCGCCGCTCTGGTCCATCAAGGGAGGAACGGTGACAGCCTCGGCGCTGCGGAGCGACCCGACGCGGGGACGAGTCAGCGTATCCGCGCGCACTACCCGCTGGCCTTGCTTAGGGCCTGCGTCTGGAGATGGGCGAGTACTCGGTCGCGACGAACCTTAAGAGTCGGCGTCAAGAGCCCGTTTTCCACGGTCCATGGTTCCAAGCTCAGGGTAACGCTTCGCACCTTGGCATAGCCTGGGAGCGCGTGCAGTCGCATCGCAATTCTGTCTAAGACCGCCGCCTGGACCTGTGCCTGGTCAAGTGTGGCCGGGTCATTCGGGTCGAGGCCAAGCTCACGCGCATATTTCGACCAGTGATTTCGGTTTAGCACGACGTTCGCACTCAGATAGGCCCGACCTTCTCCCGTCACCATCACTTGCTCGAAGAGCGGATCAAGGGTAATCGCCCGTTCTATACTTTCTGGGGCAACCTTTCCACCATTGGCCATCACGATGATCTCTTTAATTCGGCCAGTGATGTAGATATGGTGGTCGTCGATCCGCGCCTGGTCGCCGGTGTGTAGCCATCCTTCACTGTCGAATGCCATCGCGGTGAGCTTTGGGTCACCCCAGTAACCTAACATGACGCCGGGACTCTTAACGAGTAGCTCATCATTGTCTCCAATGCGCGCCTCCACATCCTCGAGCGGGCTTCCGACGCTGAAGGGGTCATTATCGGTGAGCGCATTAGCGCTTACCACGGGACTCGTCTCGGTCAGGCCATAGCCATTTGAGATGGGGAATCCTAAGCCAATAAACACGATCGCGAGACGTGCCTCTAGGGGCGCTGCCCCGCAGCTCACGACGCGCAGACGATCGCACCCTAACCCGGCGCGGATCCGATGTGCCACGAGCCGATTGAGTAAAGGCCATAAGAGTAACAGCCAGCGCCAGTCCTCTCGCCCCTGTAGGTACCGAAAGCGCTGCCACCCGATTCGGGTGGTCAGCTCAAATAGGATTCTTAAAGGAGTGTGTCTTTCGAGTTTCGACTGAAGTCCTCCGTAGAGTTTCTCGAGGACCCGAGGCACGACCAATAAGATGGTCGGCCGGACCTCTGGGAGATCTTCAACGAGATGCTGAGGCGAGCGTGCGTAAGTGACGAGGGCACCCGCCATCACTGGCAGGTAGTAGCCAACGGTGCGCTCGAAGGTGTGCGCAAGAGGCAAGAAAGAGAGAAACCCATCGTCTGGGCAAATAGAGAACCTTCGCATTAACGCGTACACGTTCCACAAAATGTTTCGATGGCTGAGCATCACCCCTTTGGGGCGCCCGACCGTTCCCGAGGTGTATACGATGGTGGCGAGATCATCAGGGGCGGCGGCATGCATCGGTGCGGCCTTATCGGCTAGCGATAACCATGCGTTAACGTCCCACAGACGCGCATCGCCAGATTCGCCCTCATGGGGCGCGACGGTAAGGACGCGCACCAAGCCCCCTAAATGATCATCCACGGCCTGCAGCAGGCGCCAGTCCTCGGCATCCCCGAGCAGCAGCACTTTTGCGCCCGCATCTCTGATCATGTAGGCAATATTTTCGGCACGATCGTTGGTATGCAGGGGAGCGACGACAAGACCTCGCCCTAGCGCTGCTTGCTCAAACATGACCCACTCCGGAGAGTTGCGAAGCATCACGGCGACGCGATCGCCGGATCGCAACGGTTCGCGCGCCAATGCTGCCCGCCAGCGCGCGATATGCGTGCCCATCTCCTGCCAGGATAGCCCCTTCCAGGTGCTCGCGGCAGGGTCGAAATAGCGGTAAGCGATGGATTGCGGCGTCCGCGATATACGTTCCTGAAAAAGCCCGGCGAGCGTATGAGCACTCTGCGGAGTAATGTGATCAATACTTCGAGTCAACGGACTGGCTCCAGCATTCAGACCCGACGTCAGCTAGGCCGGACGCTCGCGCATCAGATTGAGCAGGCTTCCGGATAAAATCATCTCGACTTGCCGTCCCGTCAATGCATGTTCCGCGATGTACCTTTCTCCTTTGGTCTTGTTGATGACCTTTACCTGCATTCCTTGTGGGATGGCCGCGCGGATATCCGGAAGACTGAGGACGTCGTCTTGGTCGATTTTTTTCCAGTCATTCGGATTCGCGAATGTCAACGGCAGGATCCCAAAATTTATCAAGTTTTGTCGGTGAATGCGGGCAAAGCCTTTTGCGATGACAGCCTTGAGTCCCAGGTACCGCGGCGCAATGGCGGCATGCTCGCGGCTTGAGCCCTGACCGTAATTTCTACCGGCGACGATCAGGCATCCCGACAACAAGTGCTGCATCGCCCGGTGGTGAAACGTCTCATCCATTCGGGCGAAAACGAACTTGCTGATTTCGGGAATGTTGCTCCGATACGGCAGCACTTGCTCTCCGGCCGGCATGATCTCATCGGTGGAAATATCATCTCCCACCTTCAGGAGGACCGGTCCTTCCACCGTATCGGGGAAGGGAGGAAACGGGGGAAGCGGCTGAATATTCGGCCCCTTCTCAAGCTCAACAGGCGCGCTTTCTTCGGCCGGCGGCGTGAGCATAGCCGTGTTGACAATGGGTTGGTCGGACTCTGTAATTTTTGGGTATTCCATGTGCAATGTCCTCGGATCGGTAATCACGCCGGCGAGCGCCGAAGCTGCGGCCGTTTCAGGGCTGCACAAATAGACCTGATCGTCTTTGGTGCCGGAACGGCCCGGGAAATTACGCGGCACGGTACGCAGGCTGATCCGCCCGCTGGCCGGCGCCTGCCCCATACCGATGCAGCCGTTGCAGCCGGCCTGATGGATGCGGCCACCGGCCCGGATCATCTTTCCCAGGAGTCCCGACTGCGTCAGGTTTTCCAGGATCTGGCGGGAAGTGGGATTGATGTCGAACGAAACCCGATCGTGCACTTGCTTGCCGTCCACGATCAACGCAGCGATGGTGAAATCCCGCAGTCCCGGATTGGCCGATGAGCCAATCATGGCTTGATAGATTTCCCGGCCTGCCACGTCACGTACAGGTACGACATTGTCCGGGCTGCTCGGACAGGCGATGAGCGGCTCGAGCTCGGACAGGTTGATCTCTTCGTATGCATTGTATTCGGTATTCTCGTCGGCAACGATTTCTGCCCAATCTCCACCACGACCCTGGGATTCGAGAAAGCGCCTAACCGCCGCATCCGAGGGGAACACCGTCGTGGTCGCGCCAAGCTCGGCCCCCATGTTGGCAATCACGTGGCGATCCATGGCCGTCAGTCCGTCCAACCCCGGCCCGTAATATTCGATGATTTTGCCGATGCCGCCAGCGACGCCATGGCGGCGCAACATCTCCAAAATGACGTCCTTGGCGCTCACCCACCCGGGAAGGTCTCCGATCACCTTGACACCCCAAATTTTCGGCATCGTGAGGTAGAACGGCTCGCCTGCCATCGCCAGCGCGACCTCCAGGCCGCCGGCGCCGATCGCCAGCATTCCGAGGGAGCCGGCGGCGCAGGTGTGGCTATCCGAGCCCAGCAGCGTTTTGCCCGGTACGCCGAAGCGCTCCATGTGCACCGGATGGCTCACGCCGTTTCCGGGACGGCTATACCAGATCCCAAACTTCTTGCAGGCGCTGCGCAGAAACAGATGATCGTCCGGATTCTTGAAATCGGTTTGGAGCAGGTTGTGATCGACATATTGCGCGGAGAGCTCGATCTTGACTCGGGAAAGGTGCATCGCTTCGAGCTCGAGCATCACCATGGTTCCGGTGGCATCCTGGGTAAGGGTCTGGTCAATTTTAAGGCCGATCTCTTGCCCGGCTTCCATGCGGCCCTCGACCAGATGGCTGCCGATCAACTTTTGGCTGACATTTTTACCCATGCTTCAGTCTCCTTTCCACCGCGACTGCGATCAACTGCTTGGTCTTCGCGGGCAGCGCGCCCTCGGCGAATACCCGTTGGCTGAAAGCCTTGAACGCGGCAGAGATCTCCGGCGCGAGCTGGGCCCGTTTGCGTGCGAGTTCTTTGCTGAGTGGGGGATAAAGGTCCATGTTGTTTCCTCGTTCAAATCAACAATGGGGAATAGGGATTTTAAAAGACGTTTTCATTCCGAAGGGAAGATACGGCTGGACCTGTTAGCTGTCAAACACGCGGGTCCAGGATCGGGGAATTTTCGGGCCGGTCATTGGCCCGAGGCGCCAAGTTTCGGGGCGTTTAGCTAGCCGCCTCACGAGGTTTCTTTCGCGCCGGGACAGAAAACTCGACGGGCGACCGCTGTACAGCTATCGCTGCACGGACTCTACGGGACTAGCGCCAGCCTCGGGAGAGGTAGGCCTTGCGCTCCCGGGAATCGAGCACCTTGGCACAGGATTCCCAATCGACCTTGGTGATCTTATGGTAGCGCAGCGGGAAAGGATGCTGCCTGGGAACAGCGTCGATGATGCGCCGCGCGCGCTCGACCTCACCGATCGCCACGTCGATCCAGGCATCCTCCAAGACATCCGGCAGTTGCCCGAAGAGATTCGAGATGCCTTGTAACCGGCTCGACAACAGCTGGTGGACGCCGTCTTCGACGGAGTAGAGCCGCTTGAATCGCCCCTTCGCGCTGTCACCGAGCGCCTCCGGCTGCGACTCGCACCATTCGCGGCGCATCGCGGTTCGCGCCAACCGGGCCGTGATCAGGTCCTTGGGCTCGATCGCCGAGTTGCACACCATCCGGATCGGGCCGGCCACCGTCTCCAGGGCCTCGCCGGCCACTTCCAGCAGGGAGGACGAAAAGTAGCCAGCGATCCGATCATAGCCGAGGGTGCCTTGCAGTCTCGGTGTCAGGAAACTACTGTCGAGACGCTGGCGGCGGGAGGAAAAGCGGTTCATAGCTCATCCAGCGCCCGGCGCAGCGTCGCTGGCGGCATGAACATCTGATGTGGGCTATCCGGCAGGGCAATGAACCCGAAACGCCGGTAGTAGCGGCTCGCCGCCTCGTCCTTGGCATCCACGAACAAACCGATGAGCCCGGTGCTATCGGCGACCTGAAAGGCCTTGCGCATGGCATGGATCATCATCAAGGCCCCGAGGCCTTGGCGTTGCCTGGACTGCGCGATCGCCAGGCGCGCGAGTCTCACGCCGTGGGCCTTGGCGGGCTACTTCTTGCCGTACTGTGGAGGCAGGCTATCCGTGATGATCTCCGCCAGACAACCGTAACGTATCCCAGGACCTCGGTCGGGGCTTCGTCATCGACCAGCACATCGGTCCGCGACAGCCCCTTGTCGGTATGCTGCCGGGCGGTATGCCGCAAGTAGTCGTTTAGCTCATGGTTGCCGCAGTCGAACCCGTCGCGATGGTGACGGCGGCTTAATCGCTCAATCCTCTGCATGCAAAGGCGAACGCTTATAGGCGGCGACGGCTTTCTTCAACCGTGCATTGGGAGCCGGAGGCTTTTCGAGAGCCTTGAAGAACACCTCCGAATCCCGGCGGCTCAGGCGGATGATCCGCTCCCGTTCCAGCACCGCGTGCGCCTCCTTGAGGGCTGCCTGCACCACAAACTGGTTCAGCGTCGCGCCGGAAAGGGCCGCGGCTTCCTCAAGGGTCTCACGCACCGGCTTCGGTACTCGGGCACTGATGCGGTCTTTGGTCGTCTCTAGCATGGGTTCTACCTGTATGGACCTGCCAATTCCGAAGCGAATCTAGCACGGTGGCGCAGCGGTTCGGTAGCGTCTCAGTTTGAATCTCGGCTTCCGACCCCAAGCAGACGTTCATGCCCTCAAACAACATTCGAAAGTCTCTATTCGAAGCTTACCGATTCAGGCTCACACCCCGGCCGCTCCGTCACTCATCGAATGGGTTCGTTTCTGCGAGCCGATCCCCGTCCCGTTCATAACTTTCAGCGACTTTTCTGATTGAGTCCGCGAGACGATGAAATCCGTTATCGGCCAAGGCTCCTGCCTTGTTGCGATAGCCAGCGGCAATCTTCCGTTCCTCTTCTCCAGCGGAATATCCGTGCACGCCTCGCATATTGAAGAGTCCAGTCGTAAAGCCGAAACGCAGCTCGTCACCGTCCCTAGCATCCAGCGCCACCGCAATGGACTTTTGAATCCACAGACCTCCTGGATCAGCTGGAGCGTACGGTAGCGCTTGTCCGATCTGGCTCATGGCGATTCGGAAATGCCCGGATTCGGTTGACTGCAGCTTGACCTCGGCCAGCCATCTGGAAAACTCTGCACCATCGAAAGGGCCAGCCACCGTGGTGCCCGGCAGGGTTTTCCAGCCGTGCAGAAGCCGATAGGCGTTCTCGGCAATATTTTTCTCCGCGTCCGTTACCTCACGTTTGCTTTCAGCTTCTTTGTCTGAGCGGAAGACGGCGGCGATTACCTGGCAGAAAAAGCCAGGATCGGAAGCAAGCCGCCGTTCGAGGGTCTTGGGCTCTCCACCAAAATGGCGTTCCAGGAGCGGCAGGTAGTTCCATTCGATCCGAAACAAATCCTCCGACTCCGCTGGCACGTTTTCCTGGAGCCACTGGATAACTTCCACAATCTCGTGTTGATCGAACTGGCTGCTTTCCAGACTCGAGGTAAGCCCATCGGTTAGCGCTCGTACCGCAATTTCCACCGGAAACGCTGCCTTCTTGTGAACGAGTACATACAGACAACTGATCGCAGCATGAGGCCGGTCACAGGAGACCAACTTTTCTGCGGCCTCAACCAAGGGCTGTTCATCAAGGCCCCACGGGTTTACAGCTGCCTTCTTCCAGTAGGTCTCTGCCTCATCGGCTAGGACTGTCTTGGCCCTGTGCCAAGTTTCAGGGTCGAAAGGGAGCAACGTCAGGAAGTTAAGCCTTTGCTCGGTGCTCGACAGTTTGCCCAATTGGGAGTCGACCCATGGCCAGCCCTCGGTCCTGTTGCGCCCCCACACGAAGTTGCCAATGAATGCCGAAACAGCTTTCTCCGTCCGGCTCAGAAAATCCGGCAGCAGAACCGTATCAACCTGTGGCGATGCCATGCATCCGAAGGCAAGGCCGACTTTCCGTGGGGATTCCACCTGCTGCACAAAGTCAAGCAACCCGGAAATGTGCCATTCGTCCAGAATTTCCTGGACGACGGTCTGCCGCTTCTGATCTAGTTTCCGTTGTTGTTCCTCATAGTTCCCTGCTTCCTCGTACAGATCGAAATCTCTTTCACTGAATAGTCGCCGGTATAGCAGCATGGCCGACCTCGGGGCAAGTTTCTCTGCGGCTTCCTCTATCCTTGCGACGGCCTCGGAGGGCATAGCCCACGGAGCATCGGAAAACTTGCGATGCTTTGCAGCAAGGTCGACGAGTGCCTCCCAAAGCGGTAGGCGAACGCCTTCCGACAGAGCGGTTACAGGACCCGAAGCGAGGTGCTCAAGGACCTTTGAGCGCGTGGGATCAGGAAGATCAGGCAGGCGGTCAACCAGTTCAGCGAGCTTCGCTAGATCGTCAGCCGCAATGTCAACGGCCAATTCCGCATAGCCGGAAACCTGTTCCCGATAGTCACCGCGGGTGGCGCCTTCCTTCCACCCTTGTGGAATGAAATCCCGCCAAGAGGGTTTGTGAGTGCCTAACGTAGTTCCACACATTGTCGGTAACAGACCGACCAACAATTTCCAGCCGACCGTGGGCTGTTCGCGAAGCAGGGCTTCGACAGCTGCCTTGCGTTTTGAAACTGGAGCGGCGGTTTGCGGAAACCAAGGGAGAAAAATGTGATTCAGGGTGTTCCCGGGTCGATTGGCCCAATTGCCGCCAGGGTCAATTGCCGCAAGTTCTCCCAGAATCATGGTAATCCGTACCAGATAATCAGGATGCCAGGCGAGAGTTTCGAGCGCCCAAAGAAGGCCAGTAATGTAATTCCAGCCGCCGACCCCGGTGCTTTCCTGGGCGAACACTCCAAGGAATGGGCTCTCATAAGGATGCACTAATGCGGCTTCGACAGCGTTCAGGAACTCGTCGGGCGCCGCCTCCGCCAGCATTGGCAAGTAGTTGCTGAGACTAGCCCACTTCACCCAATCAGCATTCTTCAACAGTTCCCGGACGACGGCACTTGCTACCGCCTCTGCTTTACCTCGGGTACATGAGGACAACGCGTCTGGCCGACTGCCCAACAGTGCCAGAGACTCCGCCACACCGTCCCGAATTGCAACTGAATGCGACAGCGCCTTGCCCCGAATGGAGGCCGCGAAACGCTCGTCCTTTGGCAGATCTAACTTGGGATCTCGCTCCCCCAGCACCGTCATCGCAAGCGACTGAAAGCGGTCCAGATCGTCGTTGGTGAGCCTTGGTCCAAGCGCCGACCACGCTTCGCCGCGAGAAATCATTTTCCATCTTTCGTTCCGCTGAATCAGGGGAGCGTTCGGGCGCAACGTCTCATCCCGAGCCACCTCGATCCACTCCCCGTAGGATTTTCCCAGCAAGGTTTCCATCGCCGCCCTATCCGCGGGATTCGTACCCTGCCATTTCCCAACAAGCTCAGCCTGTGCTAAGACCCGGGCATTCGGCCAAGTTGCGTAGGGAGGAACCCCTCCGAGTCCCCGTAGATATCGCTTAAGGGCGGCTAGACTCAAAGCGCCGGCACCAGCCAGCTCTCTCGCTCTTGCCGATTCGAAACCACACTCCCGAAGAGTGATTTCGAGCGTGCTCGCTGAAGGACTGCGTAATGGGATTAGGCTTTCCTTCCCATGCGCCCAAGTACCGGACACGGGAATGATGACCCCGTGACCGCGTCTCTTGGCAGCCATGTGCAACTGCTCATCCGACTCCATGTCAAGCTTTGGGCTTGCCACGAGTACGTGGGAGCTTTTGAGGTTGGCAAACGACAGCCACGCATCCGCATCCCGGACGAATAGGCACCTGTTGCCGAACGAACGTCTTGTATCAACATCTAGGGATTCGAGAAATGCTGCCACAAAATCTTCCGCGTCCTGCTCGCTCTCCGTTGCCAACACGAGTTGCTTGGTCTCCCCGCGGAATAGGCGGTGCAGTTCTTCGCAAGCCCTGTCTCGCCCCACGAGGAAGATTTTCTTGGGTAACGACGGATCGCCATCATTGGCAAGCTCTCGTAGGTTTTCCCAGTGCTCGGCTGGCGTTGCGAAAGCTGCAGCAGTCTTAAGGCCCCCTATTTTTTTCAACAACCACTTCGCCAAGGCGGGGAACTCTCGTAGCCAGTCAGCTATTTGCTGACCATCCAGGATGTTGATGCGGTGCCAACCGAATTGTTCTCTTCTTCGCTTCCACTTGCTTTGAGCAGGTTCCTGCCAGCCTCCTGAGCCCGCGCCACGCGGCGTCACAAAGACATAGGTACCAGACTGCCGGTCGGCCGCTGACATGTTCCTAGTACGTTTCTTGAAATCGGATGTGGCTTTGGTTTGGGGATGGCTGCCAGTTCCTATCTCCCAAAAGCTCTTGCCTTGGGGAAGAAACTGCCGAAAGCCCGTAGTCGTCTCTACCAATCCATCCCAGCCAGGCTGGTTGACCGTATCGCCGTACGGAATTCGACAGACGGCGAGATCGGGTACAGACTCGTTGACTAGCATGCATACCAATTCAGGGATCACTGCTTCGCTGTCCCTTCTCTCCGCGTACTCCTCCAACTCACTGGCTGTGACAATTTGTGTATGCTCCATCGCTCGATCTCCACGGAATCTAGAAAAAACGTATCGCGAGCCTATGCCAAACTCAATAAGCTATCACAGAGGTGCAAAAACTCAGCTCGTGGTCTCACCTAATTTCAACGACGCGCCGCGCTAGCTTGCCATACCTGTTTAGACAATCGCCGACCTTGATAATATTGTTCACCATGCCGCGATGGTCTGCTCTTGGCCGTATGCGACCGGATGTCGAGAAGTCGGTACCCGACCCGAAGCGGACGGATGGACTGAAAACCTGGTACGTCGTGGAGGTTTCTCCAAGACGCCCGAAAAACATTGCCGACACCGCCAATCCTTGAGAGCATGCGGACGCTCGCGACGGACAAGCACGCTCGCAGCTTCAGGTCAAAAAAGTGTCGCACCGATGTAGTAGTATCTCGGAGTACGAACAGACGAGGCATGTACGATCTGCACAATCTTGGCTGGAACAGCTTCCAACAACTCTGCCTGACGATCACCCGAGAGGTGCTCGGGCAGACGGTTGAATCCTTTCTGGACTCAAACGATGGCGGCCGAGACGGCGCGTTCGTTGGCCGGTGGAATCCAACGGGACGTGGGGACCTAACCGGTCGGTTTGTCATTCAGTGCAAGTTCACGATCAGGATTAATCATGTTCTTCGTCCCTCCGATCTGTCCGATGAAGTGAACAAAGTCAGAAGGCTCGTCGAACAGGGCCTTTGCGACTCTTACGTGCTGATGACGAACGCCGGACTGTCCGGCCTTCATGCACAAGAGATCGAAGCCCTCTTGAGGGACGCCGGGGCGAAGCACGTCGTGCTCCTCGGCTCCACCTGGATTGGCCAGCAGATTAAAGAGAACAAGCGCCTACGGATGCTCGTTCCGCGCGTATACGGGTTGGGGGATCTGAGCCAAATCCTCGACGAGCGCGCGTATGCTCAGGCGCGCGCAATTCTCGAGTCGCTCCGGGAAGACCTTGCGAAGGTTGTCGTCACCGACTCGTACAGCAAGGCGGCAGCGGCACTCGACGAGCACGGCTTCGTGCTGTTGATCGGGGAACCGGCAGCCGGCAAGACAACCATTGCGTCCATGCTAGCAATGGCCGCCGCCGATCAATGGGGCGCGTCAGTGCTCAAACTCGACGATCCCGGCAAAGTCGTCGAGCGCTGGAACCCCGACGAACCATCACAATTCTTCTGGATCGACGACGCGTTTGGCGTTACCCAATACGAAGCGTCTCTGGTTCACGGCTGGAACCAACATTCTTCCCCAGGTCAAGACCATCCTCCGCAAGGGCGCCAAGAGTGTGATGACATCTCGCGACTACATCTACAACCGGGCACGTAACGAACTGAAAGAAAGCGCCTTTCCGCTTCTCAAGGAGAGCCAAGTCGTGATCGACGTTCACGATCTGTCCGGCGACGAGAAACAGCAGATCCTATACAACCATCTCAAGTTGAGCAGCCAGCCCCGCACGTTCCGAACCCGGGTCAAGCCGCACCTTGAATCCGTCGCGGCCCACGCGCACTTCATTCCCGAGATAGCCCGGCGCCTAGCGGATCCTTTGTTCACGAAAGACCTACACCTCGACGCTTACCATCTCGGGCAGTTTGTACAGAAGCGGGAGCGCTTTCTCCAGGAAGTCCTTCAGGGCCTCGACGGCCACAGCAAGGCGGCCCTCGCGCTGATCTACATGCGCAACGACCGGTTGGAAAGCCCCATAGCTCTTCGGAAGTCGGAGGAACGGGCGCTTGAGCGGCTCGGGAGCAATCTCGGCGGGTGTGTCACCGCCCTTGAAGCCCTCAAGGGCAGTCTCGTGCTGCATTCGCACGCCGGCGGCCATTCCATTTGGCGCTTCAAGCACCCGACCATTGGCGATGCGTATGCGGCAATCCTGGCCCAGAGCCCGGAACTGCTCGGCATCTTTGTCCAAGGCAGCGCACCCGGCAAACTGATCGAACAGATCACCTCCGGAGATGTTGGCATCGAGAAAGCCGTTGTCATTCCGAAAGCGTTGTTTCCGCTGATGCTCGTCAGGCTCCGCGAATTCTCGTCGAGCAAGAAATACAAATCCGAGTGGCTGTCCACCTGGGGTGCCAAGTCGGCACTACAAGGATTCCTGGCCAGTCGCTGCTCGAAGGAGTTTCTTTCGCTGTATCTCGAACACAATCCGGATCTTTTGAACAAGGTGTCCGAACCCGGTCTCTTCCTCCACGCCGTTCCGGAAGTTGGTCTCGCGGTGCGCTTGCACGAATTCGGGCTCTTGCCGGAAGACAAGAGGAAGAGATTTGTGGCGACCGTCAGCGAATATGCCGTTCGAGGCGATGACTTATACGCCTTGGATGACGTCGATATCCGCAGGTTGTTCAAGGATCAAGAATTCGAGGAATTGCTGCAGAGCGTGCGTATACAACTCCTGCCCAGGCTCGATGATGTGAGGCGAGAGGTGCAGCTCAACCACGACTCCAGCGAACCGGCGGACGAGCACATGCAACAGCTCCTCGAGTCGTTCGAAACTCTGAGGAAGCATTTCGGCGATTATGCGCGCGCCGCTAAGATTATTGAGCGAGAAACCCGCCTTGCGAACGAATGGATCGCGGAAAATGCGCCTGAGGAGCCGGACAGGAAACCGCGAACCCTGGGGAAACTCGAAACACCCGACAAGCCGCACGGCACCCGGAGCATCTTCGACGACGTAGATGCCTGAAGGCCTTGCCGACGCGCCAACGGAAAAGGTGGGCATTACCATGTATTTTTCGGCCCCAGATGCCTCAGGAGAGCGAACAAAGCGTCGGAAGCGTAATCCCGGACGAACCAGGACGAACCACGATTTCGCTCAATTAAGAAACGTCCGCTTTTGGCCGATTTTGTTGAAAAACTCGTGTGAATTTTGATTTGGGATTGTCGTTGGCGAGATTCGATCTCGTGTTGAGCATAAGTTTGCCGGCTTCGAGCGGATTCTTTATTCTTCTTCGGA
>JALZJW010000109.1 GCA_030859565.1 Pseudomonadota bacterium | reverse complement strand
CTACCTCCCTTCGCTCGCGACGGTTCTTTCAATCTCTCAGAATGACGAACCATGGTGCGCATCACATTTCAGCCATCCGTTCGGCGAGGATCGAGCGCTGGGCGCGAATGAATTCGAGCACGAAAGGATCGGCCGGACGCTTGAGCAAATCGTCGAGCGCTCCGTGTTGAACGACCCCGCCATCACGCATGAGCACAATCTCATCGGCGAAATACGCGGCCTCGTTCATATCGTGGGTGACGAAGACGACAGTCTTGCCAAGCTCGTTGAATATCGTTTTCAACTCAGCTTGCAGCTCGGCCCGGACGATGGGATCGAGCGCGCCGAGCGGTTCGTCGAGCAACATGAGCGGCGGATCAAGCATCAGCGCCCGCATGAGTGAAATGCGTTGGCGCTGCCCGCCCGACAACTGCTGCGGATAGCGCGCGAGCGCATTCTTAGGAATGTTTACCAGCGCGGACAAGAATTCGACGCGCTCAGCGATCCAATTCGCGGGGCGTTTTAGAAAACGCGCAAGCAAACTGACGTTCTGCTGCGCGGTCAAGTGCGGAAAAAGCGCGCCGTCCTGGATGACGTAGCCGATTGCGTGACGCGCCTTGTCAGTGTTGCCGGCAGTCAGCCCGACTCCGTTGATTGCTATACGCCCGCTGTCGTACGAGATCAAACCTGCAATCAGCCGCAGCAAGGTTGATTTGCCGCAGCCGCTCGGCCCGATCAACACCGTCGTCGCTCGCGTTTGGAACGTGAGCGTCGTCGGCAGCAGCGCGGCTTGCCCGCCGAAGGTTTTCGAAATGTTCTCGATCGATATCATGCGGCCCCCAATGGACAGCCATGATAATGTACGGCACATCGACGAAGAAGCGCGACGCTAGCGTAGTGTCTCGTAAATAACGGGTCGCGTTTGCCCCGTCATTCCGGGCGAAGGTGCGAAGCGCCGGAGACCCGGAATCCACAAAAGACGCTGGATTCCCGCTTCCGCGGGAATGACGAAGGGGGTATCGACGGATTGGTGACTGTATAGGTATTTCAGAGACGCTACACTAGCGACCCATGAGTGATTCGAGCAGATCTATCCAAACCCAAGTGCCGGCGCGGCTGGACCGGTTGCCCTGGTCGCGCTGGCATTGGCTCGTCGTCATCGGTCTCGGAACGGTGTGGATCCTCGACGGGCTGGAGATCACCATCGTCAGTGCTGTCGCGGGGCGCATCACCGAGCCTGGCAGCGGGCTTGTGCTTTCCGCGTCTCAGATCGGTTTTGCGGCTGCGATCTACATTGCCGGCGCGGTCACCGGGGCATTGTTCTTTGGCTATTTGACTGACCGTTACGGGCGCAAAAAACTCTTTCTCATCACGCTCGCGGTTTATCTTGCAGCGACCACGCTGACCGCGTTCGCGTTCGACGCCTGGTGGTTTTACCTCTTTCGCTTTCTCACCGGCGCCGGAATCGGCGGCGAGTATGCGGCGATCAACTCCGCCATTGACGAGCTAGTTCCCGCACGAGTGCGCGGGCGGGTCGACCTCATGATTAACGGCTCATACTGGATCGGCACCGGTTTCGGCGCCGCGCTTTCAGTGGTCTTGCTCGATACGAGTATTTTCCCCGCCGATGTCGGTTGGCGGTTCGCCTTCGGTCTGGGCGCGATACTCGGGCTCGGCATCCTGCTCGTGCGCCGCAACGTCCCGGAGAGCCCGCGCTGGCTATTTATCCACGGTCGCAAACAAGAGGCCGAAGAGCTGGTCACTACAATCGAAAAAAGGATCGAGGCGGAATCGGGCAGGCCGCTTCCCAAACCGCAAACGACGATCACGATTTGCCCGCGCGAGACGATCGGTTTCGTCACCATCGCGCGAACGCTGTTCACGCTCTACCCGAAACGCTCCCTGTTGTGCTTTTCGCTGTTTACCGGCCAGGCTTTTTTGTATAACGCCATCTTTTTCACTTATGTTCTGGTGCTGACTACATTTTATGGTGTTCCCTCGGGCGACGCGCCGCTCTATCTGATTCCGTTCGCTATCGCCAATTTCCTCGGACCCGTGCTGCTCGGACCACTGTTCGACACGGTGGGAAGGCGCGTGATGATCTCCGGAACGTATATTCTTTCCGGAGTGTTGTTGACAATCACAGGTTATCTCTTTACTGAAGGCGCACTGACTCCGTTGACTCAAACCGCGGCGTGGATGGTCGTGTTCTTTTTCGCATCGGCCGGAGCGAGCGCGGCTTATCTGACCGCCAGCGAAATCTTTCCGATCGAGACGCGAGCGATCGCGATCGCTCTTTTTTACGCGATCGGGACTGGCGTGGGCGGGATCGCAGGGCCGCTTATATTCGGGAATCTCATTGAGTCCGCCGAGGCCGCAAACGTACTCATCGGCTACCTGATCGGCGCCATTCTCATGATCGCCGCAGGACTGATCGAAGCGTGGATCGGAGTGGATGCCGAGCGCAAAAGCCTCGAAGATATTGCTCGACCGCTCACTGAGGTGCAGGAATGAGAGCGGCGCGGCCGAAGGACCTCACGTTTGAGATGGAGGATCGGCCGTTGCGCTCAAATGGGGTTCCATCTCCGCATCCATTTGCTGGCGACAACAACGGACGCTGTGTGCTCAGCCGCAGTGCGGCGAGCCGCCGTACCGCCGGAATTACACGACCCATCAGTAACCTTAACCGAAGCGTCGCCCGTGAAGCCTTTCGCTGCGCCCTAGATCGATAGTCTATCTCCCTGAAAATGAACGCTCATCGCCAGACATTTGAACGTATGGCACAGCGGTTGCCGATTGGATAGACAAATTTCCAAGCCTTGCTATTGAAAGGCAGGGTCGGAGGTCATCATGAATCGGGATGACTTCCACCATACTATTGAGAACTCGGTCGAAATCTATCACCAGGTGATCCGCGAAAAAGAGCTGCTAGCACGGCAGCTCTACTGAGAGAGGTTGTGAAAAAACCGTCGCGAGCGAAGGGAGGTCGCGTTCCGCCGGAGCGCAGGAACCGGAGTGTATGCTGAAATACATGAGGATTCCGAGCACCGCCGGAACGCGAGATCCCGAGCGCAGTAGGTTTTTTCACAACCTCTGAGACGGAGGCCCGTTTAACATCATGAGCCGGAGGTCAAGCTTCTACCGACCAGCTTCCGTACAGCAGCTGCTCCTCATTGTATTTTCCCTGATCGTGCTCCCGCTGATCTTGGTGCTGATCAGCGCGAAGATGGCTTTAGACCGTCTGGCGATACAGAGTCGGGAGGCGGTAGTACAGACCGTGCGCAGTGTCGAGGCCGGCCGGATGTTGCTCGAAGAGGTCACGGCGCTGGAGCGCAACGCTCGCCAGTTCCAATCGCTAGGCGACCCTAGCCTATATAAAATTTACCTCACGCAGCGGGATCGATTAAAGCAGTCGATCGCCCAACTTGGCCAACAAGATCTCCATGCCTCGCAGCGCGCAAGGCTGAACGAGCTGGTGGCGGAAGAGCAGCGCTTCCATGAGATTCTGCGCACCTCGAGCTCTGATCCCCCGGCACTGCAGCGGGCACTTGGGCAGCTCGCCTCCCTGAGCCAGCATGCCCGGTCCATCGTCTCTAAGACCAGCAAGACGATCGGGCGCGAGGTGGAAACCATGCGGGCAGGGGCTGCTGGCGTGCAGCACTTGCTCTTCTGGCAGGCGGCTGCCGTAATCCTTGCGGTGGTGGCGATCGCGGTAGTAGGTACCGTCCTCATTGCGAGACCGATGCGGCGGCTCGAGCAGACGATACGTAGACTCGGACAGGGGGACTGGTCGGCGCCCGTCGAGGAAGGCACCGGGCCGCGAGACCTGGAGGAACTCGGGCGGCAGCTGGATTGGTTGCGGGTGCGGCTTTTGGATCTCGATGGCCAGAAGACCAAGTTCCTGCGCCACGTCTCCCACGCGCTGAAGACCCCGCTCGCTGCCCTGCGCGAGGGGGCCGAGCTGCTGGTCGACGAAGCAGTGGGCAAGCTTAACACAGCGCAGGCCGAGATCGTGCGGATCCTTTGTCAGAGTAGCATCGAGCTGCAGCGGCAGATAGACGAGTTGCTGAATTTCAGCGCTATTGCCCAGGCCTCGGATCTGTCTCTTAACAACCGCCCGATCCCCCTCGGCCGCTTGGTCGAAGAGGTCATCGATGGCCAGACGGTAGAGCTGCGGGCGAAACACTTGCGGGTGGAAAAGCTGCTCGACTCAGCCTCGGTGAACGGGGATAGCGAGCGCCTCCGCGTGGTCTTAGATAATGTGCTGTCCAACGCGATAAAATACTCACCAGAGGGCGGAGAAATTCGGATCGTGCTCCGGTCCCGTGCGGGGAAGGTGGTGCTGGAGGTCCAGGACCAAGGGTCTGGAATTGCTCCCGACGAACGCGATAAGGTCTTCCATCCCTTCTACCAGGGTCGCGCGGCGCCGAGTGGGAACCTCAAAGGCACGGGCCTAGGCCTTGCCATTGCCCAGGAGTTCGTCAAGGCGCACCAAGGCAGTATCGAGGTGGTAGATGTGGACGCTGCGGACAGCGGAGCCAGGTTGCGGGTCATCTTGCCCTTGGAAGAAACCAAACCCTAGATCGAGGACGGTCGTCGCCATGATTAGCGCCTGTCGAGCCCGCTTAGTGATACCTATCGTTCATATGGTCTTCTTGCTGAGCAGCTGCGGCACGACTGGTTCGGTGGTCGAACGCCACGCAGGCACTACCCCGCCGTCAGGGCAATTGTCGACTCTGGATTTAGGGCTAGTGCGTAACGGCCCGCAGGCAAAGGTCGATGTGTCCTCACTCCTCGCTTATGTGAGATGGCTGCGAGCACAGTCTCAGGAGGCACATAAGCACGAGCTCAGGCGCGTGGAAGATATCTTGGCCCGAGAATATAGCCCCTTGGAGCAGCTGCGGCTGGGACTGCTGTTACTGCTTCCCAAAACAAGCTTCCAGGACGAAGCCCGGGCCCGTCAGCTGCTCCGCCGATTGTCTGCCGGGCGCGTCCCTCAAGAGTATCTGGGCTTGTCGGAGCTTCTCCTCGTTCTTCTCGACGAACGCGACGCGCAGGATCAGGCCTACGCACGGTTGCAGCAGCGGTGGCAGGCCGAACAGATTCAGCACCGGACCCTGCAACGGCAACTGAACGCCATCAAGGCGATCGAGAAGACCATCACCGAGAGGAAAAGGCCGCCAACGCTGCCTTTAGACGATGTCGAATAAAGCGCGGATCCTGTTGGTCGACGATGATCCGGGACTCTTGCACTTGCTGCGGATCCGCCTGACCACGACTGGCTATGAGGTCGAGGCTGTCGCGAGCGGCGAGCAGGCTTTAGCGCGCCTATGTGTCTTTAGGCCCCAGCTCGTGATCACCGATCTGCGTATGGAGGGCATGGATGGAATGGCTCTGTTTGCGCTCATCCACGCGCAACACCCCACCCTCCCGGTGCTGATCTTGACGGCGCATGGGACGATCCCCGACGCCGTGGGAGCAACCCAGCGCGGCGTCTTCGGTTACCTGACCAAACCCTATGACAGCAAAGAGCTGCTCGAGTGGGTCAACAAAGCCCTGCGCATTGCCGCCGCCACGCGTAAACCGGAGGAAACCGACCTAGCGGACTCTCACTGGCGGCGCGACATCCTCACCCGCAGCGCTGCCATGGAGGCACTACTCGGCCAAGTGTGGCAAGTCGCCCAATCGGAGGCGAGTGTGCTGCTTCAGGGGGCAAACGGCACCGGAAAGGAATTGCTAGCCCGCGCGATCCACCGGGCCAGCCGCCGGACGGGTCGGCCTTTTGTTCCTGTCAATTGCACCGCGATCCCCGAATCGCTCCTCGAATCCGAGCTGTTCGGACACAACAAAGGATCCTTTACCGGCACGATCCGCGACCACCAAGGCCTGTTTCAGGCAGCCCAAGGCGGGACGTTGTTTCTGGACGAGATCGGAGACATGCCGCAAGGCGTCCAAGCGAAGCTATTGCGATCCTTGCAAGAAAAAGAGGTGCGGCCGGTGGGGTCGACGCGCACCCTGCCCGTGGACGTCCGCATCATCTCGGCCACCCATCGCGAGTTGGAGCAGGAAGTCGCGAACGGCCGGTTCCGGGAGGATCTCTATTACCGCCTGAATGTCGTGAGGCTGACTATCCCGCTGCTGTCAGAACGCCGCGAAGACATCCCGCTCTTGGTCGCCCATTTCCGGAACAAACTTCAAGGGGACGCCGAACAGCGGGTCAGAGGATTCGCGCCCGAGGCCATGGAACTCCTCATCGAGGCACCTTGGCCAGGTAATGTGCGGCAGTTGCAGAATATCGTGGAGCAAACACTCGCGCTGGCTACCACCCCGATCATCCCCGCCTCCCTGGTGCAATCGGCCCTGCGCGAGAAACCGGCCGAGACGCTCTCGTTGACTCACGCTCGGGAACGCTTCGAGCGCGAATACCTCGTGCGACTGTTGCAAACCACGCAGGGCAACGTGAGCCACGCCGCGCGCCTCGCCCGCCGCGAGCGTAGCAAGTTTTATCAGTTGCTGCGCCGCTATGACTTAGATCCCGATCGGTTTCGCGCCTCGGACTAGGGCGTGTCCACGGGGACACACCTGGGTTGTCTCGAATTATCAGCCAGTTGTCGAATTCAGGGCCTCGGCTTATGGCCGGCCAGCCACACTTCGATCCTCACGCGGCCGCCGTTTCGCTGCCGAAGGATTCTTCTATCCTCTTGAATGCACAACAGAACTTTAGAGAAGCCGGGACCTGGTACACGGTTTGACACAAGTGTTCTTGAGGCGGCGTCGCCCGCCGGTTGTGAAAAAAAACTGAACCTTGACTTTTAAGGAGGTCACCATGAAGTTAACCACTACGTTTATTCCTGCCGCGGTCGTCTTACTGTGCAGCTCCGGCTTAGCGATGGCAGAAGAGCAGATGGACCCGGTGAACCCGAGTGCCATTCCGCAAGAGTCGACAACACCCGAAGGATCGGCAGCGGCGGTCCCTGAGTTTAACGAACTGGACGTGGACCGCAATGGAGCTATCAGCGCTTCGGAAGCCGCGGCCTTTCCGCCCCTCGTCGATGTGTTCCCCAAGGCCGACACGAATACCGATGGCCTGTTGAGTCAAGAGGAATATGCGGCCATCGTGCCTAAGAGCGAAGGCGAGGGCAGCTAAACCGCCTCTGGATCCGGCAGTCTCGCTGCTGGGAAGGACCGACCCGCCCGGGCCGTAATCTGACGGCCTTGCGGGCGGGTCGTCCAGGGCACCAAACAAGCTAGACGACGGTAAGCGGTAAGCTAGGCAAAACGGAGGTACCACATGAACCAATTACTGATCCCAACCGCGGCGTTGGTTGCGTTGCTGATGGCCGGTTGCGGGGACTCACCCGACTGGCAAAAGAACACTTCGGATCAGGGCACTGCGCCGACTGCACCTGACACTTCCCCTTCAGAGAGTAAGGGATCGATGCAGTGACCTCGGAGTGATGATGGAGTGACTCCAAGGAAAGAGAGTCACTCCACACCTTTTGTACCTTGCTCTCACCCATTCGTAGAGAGATCAATCCGAACCGCCCGGGAAGAGCTGCTCGATCAGTGGGATCAGCTCGACCTTGAGCGAAAGCACCGCGAGCCCCCGAAGCACCCATCACCACGCTTTGCCGCTGCTCCGTCGCCCGCCAGCGGCCTCAATCCACCCCTGTGGGTGCGCAATCTGCCACTTTCCATATCCTGACGCGTGCTTGTAAAATCTACGCACCGCGTTGGATGTCCTATCCCGTTCACACAGGATGCGAGCTTGGGCCTGAACATCGATAGAGATCATTTCGAAGAAGACGACTACGCGCGCTTTTCGCAGCGTCTGCGTGAGGACATGCGGGCGCTCGCCGAACTCCTTTCGCGAGAAGGCTTCGGGGTCGGCGCGCCGTCGCTCGGCGCAGAGCTCGAGATGTCGATGGTCGGAGCAACGTGCCGCCCGCGGCCGATCAACGAACGCGTGCTCGCCGACACGTGCGACCCGCGCATCACGGTCGAGCTCAACCGCTTCAACCTGGAGTGCAACACGCTCCCGATCGCGCTGGCGCGGACACCGTTCTCCTCCCTCGGCAAGCAGCTCGACGAGTGTCTGACGCGCCTGCGCGCCATCGCCAGGACGCACGATGCGCGCATCGCGCTGACCGGCATCTTGCCGACGCTCACGGCCGAAGACCTGGAGTCCTCGGCGATGACTAACCTGCCGCGCTATCGCGCGCTGTCGACCGGCATCCGCCGCCTGCGGCGTGAGCCCTTCCACGTACGCATCGACGGCGAGGACCCGCTCGACATCCACTGCGACGACGTCACCTACGAAGGTGCGAACACCTCCCTTCAGATCCACCTGCGGGTGAACCCTTCCGAGTTCGCCGCGGTGTACAACGCCGTGCAGCTCGCCACCGCACCGGCGCTCGCCGTGTCGGTCAACTCGCCGACGTTCCTCGGCCACCGGCTGTGGGAGGAGACGCGCGTAGCGCTGTTCAAGCAGGCCGTCGACGATCGTCCGCCCAACCACGGGCCGCGGCGCGGCGTGCCGCGCGTGTGCTTCGGTCTCGGTTGGCTGAAGCGCGGCGCGCGCGAGCTGTTCGAGGAGAGCGTCGAGCTGCACGAGCCGCTTTTGCCGGTCATGAGCAACGAGGACCCGGTCGCCGTTACGCGCGCGGGTGGCATTCCGTTGCTCGGCGAGCTGCGGCTTCACCAGGGCACGGTGTGGCGCTGGAACCGAGCCGTCTACGACCCGGCGGAAGGCGGCCATCTGCGCATCGAGATGCGCGCGCTGCCCTCGGGGCCGACCGTCGCCGACATGATGGCGAGCGCGGCGTTCCTCGTGGGCCTCGCGCTCGAGCTGTCGCGAAGCCCCGCGCTGCTCGATTCCGTCCTCTTCGAGGTTGCAGAGTGCAACTTCTACCGCGCCGCGCAACACGGCCTCGCCGCCGAGCTGCTCTGGCCGCAGGGTAAAGGGCTGCTCGCGATCGGCGCGCGCGAACTCGTGCACGAGCTCCTGCCCGTCGCCCAGCGCGGGCTCCTGCACGCAGAAATCGACGCCGGCGAGTGCGATCGGCTGCTGGAAATCATCGGGCGCCGCGCCAGCACCGGACAGACCGGCGCGCAATGGCAGCGCAGCCGACTCGCCGCGCTCGATGACAAGCTCGGGCGCAAGGAGGCGCTCGCGCGCATGCTCGGCGAGTACCTGGACCACTCCGAGCTCGGCGCGCCGGTGCATACCTGGCCGATCCCATGACGCGGCGGATCCAGTTGTTGGACGAGGCGCGCCTCGCGCACCTGCCGGGCAGCGTCGAACACTGGTTGCGCGAACTCGATCGCGCCACGCTGCTGCGCGTTCCCGGGCGCGACCGGACGCGAACTCGGATCGTCACGACCCTGCTCCATGGAAACGAGCCGAGCGGCATCCGCGCGGTTCACGCCTGGCTCCGCTCCGGCGTCGCGCCCGCAACCGACGCTGTCTTCTACATCGGCTCGGTCGAGGCCGCGCTCGCCGCGCCTCCGTGGTCGCACCGCGCATTACCGCACGCCCGTGATGCGAACCGCTGCTTCGCGCCGCCGTTCGGGGGGATCGAAGGCGAGCGCGCGCGGGAGCTGATCGAGCGGCTCGAGGCGGCCAGACCGGAGGCACTCGTCGACCTGCACAACAACAGCGGGCGCAGCCCCGCGTACGGCGTCGGCACGGTCGCGGATGCGGCTCACCTGGGCCTCACGGGCCTGTTCGCAGATCGCTACATGCTGAGCGATCTGCGGCTCGGAACGTTGATCGAAGCGACCGAGCGCTTCACGGCGAGCATCGTGGTCGAATGCGGGCGAGCTCAGGACCCGGTCGCCGACGCGGTCGCGCTCGCCGGCCTCGAGCGCTATCTGTCGGTCGAAGACCTGAGCGTGCGCGCCGAGCGGTGGCAGGTCATGGAGATCCTGCATCGTCCCATTCGCGTTAGGATCCACCCCGACGTGCGCCTCGCGTTCGGTGACGCTCCGGTCGAGGGAGCGAACCTCACGGTGCGCAGCGACATCGACCGCCACAACTTCGACCCGGTCGAGCCCGGCATCGTGCTCGGATGGCTCGGGCCTCCGGGCATGTGGCCGTTCGATGCCCGCGGCGGCGACGGCGTCGAGGTGAGCGCTGAGCTGTTTACGAGCGCGGATGGGCTCGTGCGCATCCGGCGCGCGATGGTGCCGGTCATGATGACCGTGTCTGCGGCGATCGCGCGCAGCGATTGCCTGTTCTACGCCATGCAGAAGCGGTGACGGATCGGAGCCGAACTCGACAGCTCGGTTGGCGATCCCGTTGCCCCGATTTGCCCTCCACCTTTTGTGATCGTAGTAAACACGGACGCTTTTTGCGAAAATGCCGCAGCGCAGACGCACGTGCCGATTCAAGTCGCCGGCTCTACACCAATAAGGGACTGTGGTGACCGCTTCTTCCTTTAACTCACCCCTGGAATTACGGGAAATCGCAGCAATCAGGTATTTCGTCAATGACGTTGACCGTTCCATCGCTTTCTACACGCAACACCTCGGTTTCAAGATCGATCGTCAAATGGGTCACGCGATTGCCAACGTTTCGCGAGACGACCTTAATTTTTGGCTCAGTGGACCGGAGAGCTCTGTTCTCGCCCGACAAGAGTCTCGCCATGTTTGAATCCCGGCTACTTCGAGGATCACTAGAGAAGTGCTTTTAGCAACCTAATCTAAGGAGGTTTCAGGACTGTCCCATGCCGGTTCCCTAGTACAGGGCACGTGACACCCCAAAGCCGTCGCGTTATGATTCCCGCGTTTTCGCCTGGAGTGTCGAGCGCTCGAACAAGAAAATGCTACATGTTTTGGCGCGCAGCTCCGGTAGAAAACAACGTATCTTATTGTTTTTATGGGTGGCCAGGGACGGAATCGAACGACCGACACAGGGATTTTCAGTCCTTGATAGAATCGTTTATATTCAATATCTTAGGTGAGTTTCCGGTCTGCAATATCGTTAAATATCGCCTCGTAACGCCCTTGTTTCGCTTCGTACCGCATCGGTTTTGCGGACCAACATCCGGTGCGGTAAAACTGCACGTCGCGGCCGGGCCTCCCACCACATTCCTGCCTGCGTAGAATGCACTACTAACGTCGCATTATGCTACAATTGTGGCACTACCTATTAACCTGAGGAGGTGAGTATGGGTATCCCCATCCGTATACACGAGGACATTTACGAGGATGCGAAGCGTGTCGCAACGGCCGAGTGTCGCTCCGTTCCCCAGCAAATTGAGTATTGGGCTCGCCTCGGTAAGTGCGCCCTTGACAATCCTGACTTGCCGATTGAGTTCGTACGCGACGTATTAATCAGTAAGCTCAGCGATCGGTCATTGGCCGAAGCCTTCGAACTCGAGGGTGGACGTGCGTAATATTGCGGTCCGGCAGATGCCTGCTTTCAAGCAAAAGTATAAGAAATTGCATCTTAACCAGAAGGCGGCGGTAGATGATGCTATTCGAGCCGTTGTTAAGGACCCTCTGCTGGGGGATGTTAAGAAGGGAGATTTGGCTGGCGTGTACGTCTACAAATTTGATGTTGTCGGCCAGCAAATGTTATTGGCATATGAGTGGGACCCGACGCAACGTCTTTTACTGGCATTAGGGGTACATGAAAACTTCTATCGTGACATTAAATGATCAATTTTCGATGGGCCGGGAATAGTTGCGCACCACAGGTAGGAGATGGCTATGTTTCCCTCTGCCCAGAGCTAGACATTGCCACCAGGGCGAGACTTGCCCCATCATTCGTCAGTCCGGCGTACCGCCGAGCGAGTTCGAGCTATGAGGTTGTCGCCCAACATCGGGATTAGAGGCGCCAGGCCTACGGGGCCCCTTCAAGTTTTGTGCTTATACTGTTTCTGTCCACTATCCGCGCCCGATGGCCTTCGGGTAACAGCGACTTCAAATCGCTCGCCCGCAATTCAATCTGCGCCCGGTTCGGCATCAAAACATAAAGGGGTCGTAGACATGTGAGAATCTTTCGCAGTTGTCACCGGCTCCTTTCCTCCTCCTTTCTTCAACCTACCGTTCATCTATATTCCATTCGCGGTTACTACCCCTCGATTTCCATAAGGTGATCGGCCAAGGCGCCTTCAAGAGCAAGGAAGGATGGCTCGATAAGGACGGCCGGGCATTCACGCCCGAGGAATATTTCAATCTCGGCGGCAAGACCAAGTGGTACGGCGCGATTTTGTTCCTCGGGGTGGTCGTCGGCGCTCATCTATTCTATGTCCGCGGCATGGGCGTGCAACCCGCGACCAGCGCGCCCCAGACGATCGAAAGGCAAGGTGTCGCACGAACGTACGCGTGGATCCAAAAGGCGGAGATGCCAACGCCCCGCACCGAAGTCACCGCATCGGTGCTCAACGGCAAAGTGTATGTCATCGGAGGATTCGATGGCTTCGCAAGGACCCTCGCGACGGTGGAGATCTATGATCCGGCCGCGGACCCGCTTACCCGCTGTTTCGCAGAAGAGTGCTGAGGGTTGAGGCCGACCCGACGCACGCATTTCCACGTACACCAGCCACTGCTACACAGCCATCCGCACTATCCAGACATTCACCTTTGAAGGTTCTGCAAGAACTGCTCATGGACCTTCGGGACGAGATTGCTACACTTACTGGCAAGCGACGTAAGTCGCGTCAAGTGGATTGGCTGCGGGAAAGTGGCATTCCCTTTCACGTTAATGCTTGCGGACGACCAGTCGTTACCCGGGCGGCTGTCGAAGAGCGAAAGACAGACTCGGACAAAAACACCGGAGTTTGGCACTCAGCAGTAAGGAAAATTGTAGTTCAAAGACATGGGCAGAAGGCCTTACAAGAACCTCAATTTGCCACCGCGAATGCGGGCACGGATTAAGTCGAGCGGGCGAGTTTTCTACTATTACGACACAGGGAAGCGGCCCCGCCGTGAGATTCCCCTCGGTTCGGATTACGCGATCGCAATAAAAAAGTGGGCTGAGCTTGAGACTGATGCCAAACCTGGCCACCTAGAGATCATCACCTTTCGCTATGTCGCTGAGCGCTACCTACGCGAGGTAGTGCCCACCAAGTCCCCGGCGACCCAAAAAGATAACCTACGGGAGATCTCGCGCCTTTACAAATTTTTTGATAATCCGCCTGGAGCAAATCCAGCCAGTGCATATTCGCCAGTACCTAGACTCGCGCAAGCAAGCTCCCGTCCGTGCAAACCGTGAGAAGGCTCTTTTCAGTCATATATGGAACAAGGCGCGCGAGTGGGGTTACACCGACAAGCCCAATCCTTGTCAGGGCGTCCAGGGACACAAGGAAAGCGGGCGCGACATCTACGTCGAAGACCATG
>JALZJW010000108.1 GCA_030859565.1 Pseudomonadota bacterium | reverse complement strand
GAAGGAACTCCGTGAGCGCGCCGGCGCGCAGTTTAGAAGGAACGGTTACAGTCAATCGCTCATTAATCGCCTTACCCGCCATCTCGGACCCGACGACGACATCCTCGTCATCGGCTACGCGCGCCGATTTGCCACCTACAAGCGCGCGACGCTGGTGTTTTCCGATCCGGCGCGGCTCGCGCGCCTGATGAACAACCCGGATCGGCCATTTCTGATCATATTTTCAGGAAAGGCCCATCCGCATGACGGACCCGGTCAGGAGTTGATCCGCGCCGTGCACGAGTTGTCGCGGCAACCGCAGTTCGAGGGCAAGGTATTGCTGATCGAGGGCTATGATCTGGCGCTCGCGCGCCGCTTGGTTACGGGCGTCGATGTCTGGCTCAATACCCCGCGCTACCCGTTAGAGGCGAGCGGTACCTCCGGCATGAAGGCCGGCATCAATGGCGTGCCGAATCTCAGCATTCTGGATGGCTGGTGGCCGGAGGGTTATGACGGGCGGAACGGTTGGGGTATCGCGCCGCAAAGCGCCTCGGCGCCCGCCGAGATCCATGCCCACACGGATGCGCAGGAGCTCCTGGATATCCTCGAATATGAAGTCATCCCGCTCTATTACGATCGCAACCGGCAAGGATACTCGCCAGGCTGGATCAACAAGGCCAAGGCGTCGATGAAATCCCTGATCCCCCGCTATGGCGCGGAACGGATGGTCATGGACTATGTGAGAAAGTTCTACAGCCGGGCGGCGTTGCAACAGGAACGGCTCGCCGCCGATAACTTCGCCGCGGCGATTGAACTGGCGCAATGGAAGCAACGGGTCGGCGAGTGCTGGCCCAAGGTGCGGTTGCAGCTCCTCGACCAACCCCAACCGAGCGTCCGGACGGGAGAGCAACTCACGTTCTGCGCCGCTGTCCATTTAGGGGGCCTTGCGGTCGAGGATGTGGTGATGGAATGTCTCGTCGGAAGCGAGCGCGACAACCGATATGTCGCCAGTGAAACGCACCGCTTCACCGCGAAAGACACGAACGCCGACGGCGAAGCGCGATTCGAGCTCGAATTGACCCCCGGCTTTTCCGGTCTGCAAACCTACACGCTGCGCCTGTACCCCTACCACCGGCTCTTGACCCATCGCTTCGAGACGGGCTTGATGAAGTGGATCTGACGCAACCGTCCGCTCCCGCATAGCGGCCTTGCTCCGAATCCGCTGTCGCGCCTTAAATTCGTTCCGAGCGCAGCACGGCGAGTCGCTATCAATCAGGCTTTGCTGAACGCGTCGGACCACGGGCTTCCCGCAGGGTCGCGGCGAAAGTCTGAAAGCGCGGATCACTTGCCCAGTCTTCTAGGTTCAGTGAGAGTTTGCGCCGCCAGTTGGGATGCTCGTTTATCGTCCCGGGCAGGTTGGCCTGCTCGGGCTGACACAAGATGTCCTCGGGCTGAACGATCATGACCATGGCAGGCGTACGCGCCAGGTAGATGTGTACGGCACAGGCAAGTTCCGGCGTCATCGCCGGCGGTTGCACGCTGCACGCGACGGGCAGGAGCCCTTCTTGATCGAGGGCCGCGAGCAGCCGTGCCCGATCCTCGGCGCGCGCCGTCGCTTGTTCTTCCTTTAGTTCATCGGAAGGGAACAAGCCAAGCTCTCTTCGAAGCTCCAAATCTCTTCCACGCCAGTAGCCGCTCAAGCTTGGTAGATCATGGGTGTTCACGGCTACGGCAGCCTGACGCGGATACTCGGCGGGCGGCTTAAAGCCGCCTTCGGGCGATTTTTCAAAATAGAGCACGCGGTAAGCGAGGATGCCCGCGGGCTGCAATGCCGCGCGCACCTCATCGGGTACGGTACCGAGGTCTTCACCGATCACGAGACAACGGTGGCGCTGGCTTTCCAAGGCCAGAATCCCGAGCAGTTCCTCGAAGGGGTAGTGGATATAAGCCCCGTCCTCCGGCTTAGCGCCCGCCGGGATCCAGAACAAGCGCTGCAGGCCCATAACATGGTCCAGACGCAGCGCTCCCGCGTGGCGTATGCTCGCGCGCAAGGCCGCCACGAACGGCGCATGGGCGGCCGCGTGCAGCCGCCTTGGACTGAGCGGTGCGAGACCCCAATCTTGTCCCTTGAGGTTGAAATCGTCCGGGGGTGCGCCGATGCCCGCTTCCAAGGCGTACAAGCGCTGATTGGCCCAGGTCTCCGCGCCGCCGCGCTCGACGCCGAGGGCCAGGTCTTGGTAAATCCCGATCGCCAAGCCGCGTTCGCAGGCGCGCCGGGCCGCTCTGGCGAGCTGCACGTCTGCCTGCCACTGTAGGTATTCAAAGAACTCGACGCGGGCCTCGTTTCGGTCCGCAAACCCTAATACGGCCTCGGAATTCGGATCGCGGTAAGCCGTGGGCCAGACGGGCCAGCCCCAGATCCCTCGGTCTTGACGATTAAACGATTCCTGTAAGGTGTCGAAAAGCGCGTGCATCCGCAATGCCTGACCCCGCTCGGTTTGATATGTTCGGAAGGCGGTTCCACATTGACTACCCGCATCGCGATGATGTTCGCGAAAATGGCGATAGAGCCGATCGAGAATTTCCAGCTTGGCTGCGGCGACACCCTGATACTCGACCAGATCTGCCGCACGCGACGCGCGCAGTTGCGCTTGAAACCGCGGGGCGCTGACACACGCTTGCGCGGCCTCGCATTCCAAAAAATCGGGCACGGCTTCAATATCCAGATAAAAGATATTGAGAAATGACCGGCTCGAGGGACTGTACGGGCTGGCATGCGTGGGAGCGTGCGGGAAGAGGGCATGCAAGGGATTGAGACCAATGATACCCGCCCCAAAGCCATCCGCCAGTTCGATGACCCCATCGAGATCGGTGAAGTCCCCGATCCCCCAGTTCCGCTCCGAACGCACGCTATAAAGCTGAAGCGCCAACCCCCAAACGCGTTTACCACCCTCAAATGCGGCCGGTTGATAGCAGCGCTCGGGCGCAATGATGAGGGCCATGCTGGCAGCAGTTCGATGGCCCTCGATCTCGACGCGGTGATAGCCAGGAACCAACCTCGCTGCTAGGTGCAGGACCAAGCGGATAAAGCTCACTCCAGCGACTTCCTTGCGCTCGATCACATACAATGTACCGGGGAAAAAATTGCCGTGCAGGCGCTCGCCGTTCTCAGCCGTCAACACCCAACGCATCGGCTTGTCTATCTGAGGGCTAGGAACGGTGATAACAACTTCGATCGGTGTTTGGGTATCCCACACTACCTGGACCGGTGGTAGCAGTCGATTCCATGCTTCCATCTTATGAGCTTCGAGCGCCTCGCGCAGTTCCGTATCACTGCCCGCGGCCACGCCCATCGAGGTCAACAGCGCCCGCTTCGTCTCCAGCGAGGCGGTGTGCCGCCTGCCCCGGATGTCTCTGAATTCGTGAGCGATCCCGAAGTACTGACAGGTCTGGTCGAGTGGCGTGCGGTCACTCATGTGGCCGAACCGTGTGTGATCCTTGCGGTCCCCATCTCTCTTTTTAGGGCGTCGCCGAGTTCCGCCTCTACCGTCCTAGCTCTAGCTGGCATAGGGTCTCGCACCGTGGTATTATTGACCCGGATCTAGGGTGTCCCCGGGACATCTGGTGGCTTTCCCGTGTGGAAAGAACCCGAGGGTATTGTCACATCTTACCTGAAGGCTCGCCCGATAGCGTACGGGTGATTCGCCCTGCGATGGGCGGCTGTGCCGACACTGGGCCGCCGAGGGATCATTAATCAATGTAATGTATCCGCTTTTTTGTGCGGATATGGGGCCAACTAGCAATGCCTACGAAAGTATATGTTGGAAATCTGTCGCGCCAGGGCACCCAAGAGGATATCCGATTAGCTCAGCATGGTTAGCTTGCGACCGATTGCGTTTATCATCGTTTCGCAGAGCGATCGTGATCCTGTGATGCTCGGCGACCGGCTATGAGTAACACAATGACGGAAACAACCGCTACGTTCTCTCCCAGCAGTGAGTTTCGGCAAACCTGCGGCTTTTGTGGCTGTGTCTTCAGGGTCGAGGTTGAAAGAGCGCGGTCTCATAAGGACGTCCAGGAGTATCGCTGCCCGGAATGTCATGACCATGTATGTCTAGCTAAAACGTCGACTCCCCCTCGAGTAACATTGATATCAAACCGGACCGACGGCCGCGAAGTAATCCCGTGCGCTTTGCGCGGTCTGACCCTGAAATATCCCTAGATTTGCCGGCCATCGGCACTCGCTCGAATTCAGAGATCGCAAGGTAGAGTAGAGGGCAGGTGAGAGCCTGCTTTCTACTCTATCCTACTTCGTCCTGATCGAGTCGTAGGCCTAGCTCCAACACCGACGCTATTCTTGACTATTTGTTCCATAACAGCTAGGCTTACTTCCACCTTGGTTCGCGCTCAGCATGCAGGGGAGTTCGACGAACGGTGCGATCCGCGCGCAACCGCTCGCTATCTTACCAGGAGGACTTTTAGTCGTTGGAAAGATCCATAGCGATCGTTGAGGGCTCGAAGATATCGTCGAAGTGACCCTGCGAGCTTTGAAGTGGTTTTTTGTGGTTCATTTTAGAACGAGCAGTCAGGTATTGTTGAAAGGTCCATTTCCCGTCCCTGGAGACCTTGCAAACGTGCGCACGGTCCGAGGGCGGCAAGGCAACCATCGCCCATGCGCTTGAAATCTTCACTGGTGGTGTCCCGGTTTTCCGTGTCGCCGAAGAGCCAACGTTCATTTTCGGCAGTTCCGTTTGGGCGCGGCTAATAGCGCGTGTTCCTCTGATATGCCGTTTCGTGCCGTAATAGCGAAGAGCATGTTAGTGCCTCTGCTTGTCGCCTCGGGCCTCGCGCTGATGGGGTGTACGGAGGGTGAGAAGATTGACCTTGGTATGTACGCGTATCCTCGGGGCAGCACGGCTGTCGCTTGCAAGCCCCTCTCAAGAATCGGTCTCGCGGGGGTCATTGACACCGAACGTACCCCAAAGGGTATTCGTTTCAACGTAAGGACTCCCGAGAACTATCGACCAGACGTCGCCCATCCCTTGCTCGTCGTTTTTGCTCCAGCGGGCCTCTCCGCCGCGGCTAGCGAACGTTTTACCGGTTTAACTAAGATCGCCACGGGTAAAGGATTCGTGGTCGCCTATCCCGATCACGTCCGAAACTCCATTTCCGCGATCGAGGATCTGAGTGCAATTCCGAGTCTCGCCGCGAAAAAATGGTGTATCGATACGACACGCGTTTACTTAACCGGGCACTCGGATGGTGGAACCATTGCGTTGGCAATGGGGATACTCGATCGAACGAAACATATTCCCGCGGCGATCGCATTGAGTGCCGCGGGCTTCACCAAGGCAGACCTCGCCGGTTTCGAGTGCCCAAAACCGCTCCCGGTAATGATTATGCACAGCGTAAACGATGGGCTATTTCCGGGGTACGGGAAGGACGCGGCGAGCTGGTGGGCTGCATGTAATCAGTGCGAGCTAAGTGCTCGCAAGCGACTGCACAGTGGTTGCGACACCTACCCGGGGTGTGCTCATGGCGTGGCCACCCGATACTGCGAGGGAACCCAGGCCCATGCGCGTTGGCCAGCCTTGAATCAGTCGATCATGGACTTCTTCGCCGACGCGGGCCGAGACGCGAAGCCGCGCGAGAACCGGCCCTAGAATGAGAACTGTGCCGCGCGGTCTTCTCCATCTCGGTGTCGCGGCCATTCTCCTATGGTTGCTGTGGCCCGAGCGTTTCACGGTGAACATGCCTAGCGCAATCGGTGGATGGTTTCGGAGCGCGCCAACGGCCGACTCGCTTCGAAATCGAATTCGCTTACCGGACGGCTTTTCTATTGCCCTTTACGCGAGCGGACTGACCGATGCGCGTATGCTGCGGTTTACCGAGGCAGGTGATCTACTCGTGAGCCTGCCACGCTCAGGACGCATCATCCTACTTGAACGCGACAGGGATGAGGATGGGCGGCCGGATGGCCGTAGAGATTTGCTCACGGGGCTCAATCGACCTCATGGTCTAGACCTCCATGAAGGCTGGCTGTACATCGCCGAGACTAGCGCGCTGGGGCGCGTCCGCTTTGACCAGAAGGCCGGCAACGTGAGCGGCGGTTTCGAGCGCCTCGCGCGGCTTCCCGTCGGCGGCCAACACTGGACACGCAGCGTGCGCCTGGGTCCCGATGGGTGGGTGTACGTGTCGGTGGGGTCGAGCTGCAATGCCTGTAGGGAAGAAGATCCCCGGCGTGCCGCTTTGCTGCGCTTTCGACCTGACGGTACGGCGAGGCAGATCTATGCCACCGGGCTTCGTAATACCGTGGGCTTTGATTGGCATCCGCTACAAAATGAACTGTACGGCGCCGACAACGGGCGCGATTTCCTGGGCGATGACTTTCCTCCCTGTGAGCTTAATCGCATCGAGCACGGCAAGTTCTACGGCTGGCCTTATGCCAACGGCGATAAGGCGCCCGATCCCGGCCTCGGCGCCGGAAACCAAGATGAGGTGCGCGAAAGCGTGCCTCCCGTCCACAACTTCGGCGCCCACACCGCGCCCTTAGGCTTGTCGTTCCTTCACGGCAACGGTCTGCCACCAGGCTACCAGGGTGCGGCGCTGGCCGCTCTTCATGGATCCTGGAATCGTACCGAGAAAGCCGGGTACGAGGTGGTGTCGCTGCATTTTGATGCTACAGGGAAGATCACCGAACGCAAATTTGCTACGGGCTTCGAGCGAGATGAAGAGGTCATCGGTCGCCCCGTGGATGTCGCCGAGGGGCCCGACGGGGCTATCTACATCTCCGACGATTACGGCGGAAACATCTACCGCGTGAGCTATCGTAAGACTCTCAAACCATAGTGGAGGCATTATGAATATCACAACGCTGCGTTTATACCCCTTTGCAAATACCGCCAGACCTACACGCCTATGCACGCGACGGTGAAGCTGTCGGGAGTCATGACAACGAAACTATGGAGAGGAGAATGCCGAGTATTCGAACGGCCATCTCTATTGGCCAATCCATTGATCGAGTGTTTGAGTTTGTAACCACGGTGTCGAATTTTACCAAGTGGCACCCATCTTCGTGGACAGGTCCATCTGAGCACCCACTCCGAGAGGGAGAGCACGTTACGGAAGAGTTGTCGGTCGGCGGCCGTCATTCGCGAATTAAATGGATCGTTCGCGAAAGCAGTCTTCTGCGACGCTGGGTCATTTGCGGTAAATCCGAAGACGGGGGCACAGCGACGATCACCTACACCTTAAAACCGGAATCGCAGGAAACCCGATTCAAACGCGAGTTCGTCTATAACATGCCCGTGTTATTCGGAGAGTTGGGAGACTTCCTGTCACTGCAAAGTCGCCTGCAGGCCGAATCCGCCGAGTCGTTGAGACGCCTTAAACGGATACTCGAAACAGACGCCCTCAAGGGTTGCCATGAAGCCTTAATCGGCGGCACAGCCGAAACCTAGTGGTCTGCCCGACGCGCCTTGCCGAAAAGCCAGCGCGAGCGACTTTAGGTATTGCCACGTTCCGCTGTGAAGACGCAAGTCGTCATGACTTAAAGGTGAGATGAGACGCCTGACAATCCGAGCAGCGACCGTACAAGCGCGCCGCCCGCTACAACGGCCCATGTACCCTCTAAAACTACAAAGGGCATGAAGTCGATCAGGTACGAAGAGTAGCAAGCTAACGAGGCACCAACGAGGTTGAGAACTATGTATGGGTAGCCCTCCACACGCATAAGACGAAACACGTTTAAAAGAAAGGCGAGCAGCAGAAGGGCTACGCCGAGGGACCCGATGAGTGTCGCTTGGCCTGAATACTCCATGCAACACACTACATCGGTGGCATGTTGGGAAACTTCGGTAGGTTTGGGTTCATAAAATCCCACGGCTGTGCACTGGCCGTGTAAATGTCCATTGTGGGTTGAAACCAACTTGGGTCATCAAGACTACCCGCCATGATGCCCATGAGGTCGGACATCATTTCTGCTTTTAGAAACAACCGCGCCCCACACGCCGGACAAAAGCCACGGCTGACAATTTGCCCACTATCACCTTTTATATCGCGGTATTTCACATCACCGGTGATTGTGCCTGCACTACATGGCACGAAGACCAGGGGGCAAATGTACCTCCAGTTGCCCGTTGGCAATCACGGCAATGGCAATTGCCAGCGAAAATCGGCTCAGCCGACCACTCATAGCGAGGTGCCGCATGCACAGCCACCAGTAAAGTGTATGGTCATGAGAAAAGTCCTCCTTCCACTATAAGCTTCGTAAGTTCAAAAAAGCTCCGCAGCCTAACGAATAGGATTTTATCCGGCGTGCGACAGCATAGGGGATAAAAATTAGTTGAACGAAGCCCTTGGATCGAATTCGGGCTCTAATGGAACTATTTCGCACACCATTCTTGACTATTCAGTCTAGAATGTCTAGGCTTAATTTTATCGGCACGAAGGTACCAACGTAAAGCGCATGGCGAGACCTAGAGAGTTCGACGTAGAGGAAGTTGGGCAAGGCCGTGGAGACATTTTGGTCCGAAGGGTACGAAGCGACCTCGATCCAAGACCTGGTGGAGAGTATGGGGATCCATCGCGGTAGCCTGTACGCTGCCTTCGGGGACAAGCAACGCCCGTTAACAGGTAGAACAGTAGATTTAAGGAGGTGAACGATGGCTACAGCAGCGCGTGAACTAAAAGAAACGATGAGACCCATGCACGTGGTCCCTGGATACCCGTCCCTCTCCAATGAAGCGCGCGGGGTATTGAAATTTCTATGGAGAAAATCACATGTGAAGGATGACTGGACCAAGGGAGGAGAAATCTCGGATGCCTGGGACAGATGGAGCATCTTCCCCTGGTACATGTATCCTCGCTATGACCTCGAATGGTCGACGCGCGTGGTCGCTAAAATCGCCAACGAGATACCCGCCTGGCGAGAGGGCTGCACGGAGATCATCGACCTGATGCTCCAGCGAATGACCCAATACGCGGCGTGGTTCGATCTGGTCGAGCAGAAGGGCCTCGATCCCAACCGCGCCCAGTATCCCTACGATTACTATGACAAGAACATGCCGCCCGGATGGGCGGGCGTCTACAACGCGCCCGGCTACTACGGAAACGGGCTCGCGACCAAGGTGCCCCCGAAAGAGGCGAGGCGCACCTCCCCCTACACCCAGCCACACGCGCCCCCTGTCGGTCGCAAATACAATCCGGATCCGATCTACGGCAACGGCGGCTCCTATATGATGGGCAAGGGGTACCTGCTCAACATCATTGCCCTCTATGAATTCGTCTGTGGCAGTGGCAAGTATGATGAACCGATCGAGCTGGTGTACGACGACAAGATTCGGTTCAAGTATACACAACTGCAGATGGCCAAAGTACTCTACGACCAGTTCACGGCGCCGGTGGACGAAGGCGGGAGCGATCTCACCCCTGGGATCGACTGTGAGGTAGGGAAGGTCTTTCCGTGGTGCGTGAGCGTCGGTGGCCTCGGTATGAAGATGATCGACAAGATCCATAACACCGGTTACCAGACCAGCTATTACCGCTGGCTCGACTGGGCCAAGCAGAACCTGGTCGGTGGAGCCAAGGGATCCGATGGGCCGTATGAGTGGGCCTCCATATACTACGATCGTGACATACCCTATAACATGAACGGGCCAAAGCATCAGATCCCGGGCAACTGGTTCTGTTGTGCTTACCAGTATTGGCCCGATGATCAGAATCTCGCCCGGCGTTTGTATGCCGGGGCAAAGAAGAAGTTTATGGTGAAAGAGCCCGATGGATCTGCCCACATCAACTTCCCGCCGGAGCTGGGCGGTGGAGAAGATTTGGTCGGTTTTGGCGCCGCAGCGGCATGCGCTTGGGAGTTCGGCGACTTGGATACCCATGCCCAACTGATGACCTGGGCGAATACGCGCTATCAGCCCACCGCGAAGGAGGGCGAATTCTACTATCAATTCGGCCTCGAGGAACCTTGGCCTCGGGGTTGGCCCAACGACTGGCTCCTGATGACGGTTGCCGGGGGACAGGGCAGCTGGTATCGCCTGTACAATGATCCCAACCTAAAGAAATTCCACCAGCCTACCGTTTCTGGTATCGACTATCCGACGGTCAGTGTCGGGCAAGCCTACTACGATGAAAGCTTGGGCGCTTTGATGGTAGCCCTATTCCCCGGAGACGATAAGAAAACAGGCGGTAAAACGACCTTCAAGGTCACCAATCTAGAGGGCAAGGAACGTAAGGTTTTACAAGACGGCGCGCCTTTTAAAGAATGGAAGGCCATCGGCGAGGGTGAAATAGAGGTCACAACGACCGTCGATCGTCATACTTTCGTGATCCGGTAATCAAGCTCGTTTCCCTAAGCGGAAATGAACGGCAGTCCGTTAAGTACGTCGAGTGCGTGTGGCCGAGCCGGGTGCCTGCCCGACGGGTGGAAGGTCCGAGCCGTCGAAGCCAAGCGCCCCACGCAGGTGTTGCTGGTCTCTACGTATGCGCTAGGCCATCAACCCTTCGGCCTAGCCGAGCCAGCCGCAATGCTGCGGCAACGGGGTGCCCTCGTGAAGACACTAGACCTCGCCGTGGAGTGTCTCGATGAAGAGGTATTTCGCGGAGCCGACCTCATCGCCTTTTACGTTCCGATGCACACGGCCACCCGTCTGGCGGCGCGGATGATCCCTAAGGTGCGAGGCTTGAACCCCAGCGCGCATATCGCTGCCTACGGGCTCTATGCGCCGATGAACGAGGTCTACTTGCGACATCTAGGCGTCCAGACGGTATTGGGCGGTGAGTTCGAAGAAGGACTCACCGCCCTGGCGCAACGCATCGAGCGCGGCGTGGAAGCAATGCCGGGCGAGCAGTCGGAGCCGCGCATCTCGCTCGCCCGGCAGGATTTCGTCATTCCCGATCGCGGAGGACTTCCCGGCCTCGATCGGTATGCCTATTTGCGGTTGCCGAACGGAGATCGGCGGACGGCCGGCTATGTGGAGGCGAGCCGCGGTTGCAAACACCGGTGTCGGCACTGTCCGGTGGTGCCAGTCTATAATGGCCAGTTTCGCATCATCCCTCGGCAGATCGTCTTGGAGGATATTCGCCAGCAAGCTGCAGCGGGCGCACGCCACATCAGCTTCGGGGACCCGGACTTCTTTAACGGCCCTACCCATGCACTCCGCATCGCCATGGCGCTGCACCAGGAGCTTCCCGAACTGACCTACGATGTGACGATCAAGGTGGAGCATCTCTTGGCACATAGAAAGCTGCTACCGGTGTTAAAAGAGACCGGCTGCCTATTCGTGACCACGGCGGTGGAATCGGTGGACGACCAGGTCTTGGCGATTCTAGAGAAGGGCCATACACGGGAGGATTTCTTCCGGGTAGTGCGGCTCTTCGACGAGGTGGGCTTATCGCTGGCCCCAACCTTCGTGGCGTTCACGCCCTGGATCACCCTGGGCGGCTACCTGGAACTCTTAAATGTGATTGCCGAGCTTGAACTGATCCGATCTGTCGCACCGGTACAATTGACGATTCGCTTGCTGATCCCTCCGGGCTCGCGGCTGCTTGAACTTTCGGAGGTGCGTGCCCTAGTGGGCCCACTCGATGGAGCGGCGCTGGTCTATCCGTGGTCGAACCCAGACCCTGAGGTCGACGCGCTCCATACGCAGATTAGAGCGCTTGTGCAGCAAGGCGCCAACAAGCCGAATGATCAGATCTTCGGCGAAATATGGAAACTCGCTCATGAACGAGCCGGGCGTCCTACTCCGTCGGTGCCTGCAATGGGTGGTCGATTCGCTCCGGCTCAGTTGAGCGAGCCGTGGTATTGTTGTGCGGAACCGACCGAGGAGCAGTTCGCTCATTAGCCCAAACGTGGCGTACCAAAGCCACAAAGACCAAAAGTGCCAAGGAGAGTTTATGGCGTTTGCTTTCATCAAAGTCTTGACGATTTGTTCCATAATATTTAAGCTTGCTAGCCGACCACGAATACATAAACGCAAAGGCGCGTGTCGAGACCGAGAGAGTTCGACGTACAGGAAGTGTTGGACAAGGCCGTGGAGACATTTTGGTCCAAAGGGTACGAAGCGACCTCGATCCAAGACCTGGTGGAGAGTATGGGGATCCATCGCGGTAGCCTGTACGCTACCTTCGGGGACAAGCAGCGCCTTTTTCTCACGGTCCTGGACCGCTATCGCAAGGTGGTGGTGAGGAAACTGCTCGATATTCTTGATACTAACGCCTCGGGCAAAGCGGCTATCCGTCAGTTCTTTGCAACCGTCATTGAGCATGTGATAACCGGCGGGCCGTTGCGCGGCTGCCTGGTTACCAACTCGGCCGTTGAGCGGGGACTGAATGATCCTGACACGGCCAAGAAGGTGAGCCTGTGCGTAAGGCAACTCGAGGACGGTTTCTATAAGACCTTACTGCGCGATCAGAGTACCGGCGAGTTCGATAACCAACGCGATCTGCGCGCGCTAGCGCGCTATTTGACGTGCACCCTGCAAGGACTCTTGGTTATTGGAAAGATCCGAAGCGATCGTTCGGCCCTCGAAGACGTGGTCGAGGTTACGCTGCAGGCTTTGGAATGATTTTTTTTCTTTATTGTAGAACGAACAGTCTATAATTAGGCTGGACACGGGTTTGAACGCGCTTATAGCGAGGAGTGATTGGAGCTGAAACAGGGATCCGCGAATTTCTCTCAACCGACACAATGATAGGAGGGTGTTATGGCTGGCGTTAAGTTAATAGTGATATATCCGCGTCCTCGGGATATCGACGCATTCGAAAAGCTTTATCAAGAGGAACACGTACCGATGGCGGTGGAGAAGCTCTCGGGTAAAACGAAGTTTGTAGCGACCAAAGTCATGGCGACGCCGGACGGGACACCGCCCCCATTCTACCGGATCGCCGAGGTTCATTTCCCGTCCCTAGAGGCCCTGCAAGCGTGTGCGCAGTCCGAGGGCGGAAAAGAAACCGTTGCCCATGCGGTCGAAATCTCCAGTGGTGGTACGCCTGTATTTTTGATCGCGGAGGAACATGCATTCGCTTTTGGCAGGAAATCGCTTTGGGACCGACTCCGAGCATGTGTGGCGCCAGAAGAGAATTCCATGGCGCCTAGTGCGGTGTCCCACAAGTAACGTACAGGAATCGAAAGCGGTGCATCGTCGCTCAGGTACTGTCTTTCTGGCCAGGAAATGGCCGGAATCCAGGTCTAGGGAGGGCATTGCTGCACTGGGTCCCGGCCAATCCATGGCCGGGATGACAGCTGATTACAGTATTTTCTAATTCAAAGATGAGTCTGAAAGAAGGTAGTAAAGCCT
This sequence comes from Pseudomonadota bacterium, assembly GCA_030859565.1. NCBI lineage: Bacteria > Pseudomonadati > Pseudomonadota > Pseudomonadota bacterium. The sequence goes on along the minus strand of JALZJW010000108.1, from coordinate 46 downwards.
GGCCTCCTAGGGTGAAAGAGTACTGGCCTCCGGGGATAGCTGGGGG
>JALZJW010000107.1 GCA_030859565.1 Pseudomonadota bacterium | reverse complement strand
CCCCATCCACACCCAACACGCCGAACCCATGCGCGTCATCAACCACCAGCACCGCTTTGTGCCGCGCGCACAAGCTGGCGATTTCGACCAAAGGCGCGAGGTCGCCGTCCATGCTAAAAACGGCATCCGTCACGACATAGGTGCGCCCGCCCCGGCCTTTTGAAAGCAGGCGTTCAAGCGCCCCGATATTGCGATGGGGATAACGCACCAGGCGAGAGCGCGCGAGGATCGCCGCATCGACCAGCGAGGCATGGTTGGCCCGATCCTCGATCACGGTATCGTTTCGCCGAAACAACGCGCTGGCGATCCCGAGGTTCGCCAGATAGCCTGTTGAGAATAACAGCGCCCTGGGCCGGCCGGTAAACGCAGCCAATTCAAGCTCCAGCGCGTGATGAGGCTGGCAATGACCCGAGACCAGATGCGACGCGCCGGCGCCGGCGCCATAGCGTCCCAAACCACGCCGAAACGCGGTAACAACGCGCGCGTCGCCGCTTAAACCGAGATAATCGTTGCTGGAGAAATCGACATAGCGACGGCCTTCGACCTCGATCTCCGGACCTTCCGCGCCTTCTTTAACCCGGCGTGTGCGATATTGATAGTGCTCTTTGAGGTGTTGCAGTCCGGCAAGCAGGGCCGCATCGAACCCCGGCGCGTTAGCGTCCCGATTCAGCGCGGTTCCCATCCTTGCATTGCTTCTTCATGCTTACTTTCTTCGCGTTCGATATCCTTACTGTATCCGGAACCGGTTGCAAGAAGCCTGAAACCAAGCATTGTTACCACCACCGTTTCGTACGGATAAGACCGCTGTGCTCAAACTGCCGTGATCCCGAGGCGCTGAAATAGCCGTCGATCATGGCCTGCCGCGGGGTTTTCCGTCGTCAAGAGCTGCTCTCCGTAAAACACAGAGTTAGCTCCGGCAAGAAAACAAAGGGCTTGCAGCTCATCCGACATGCTGCTCCTGCCGGCCGACAACCTTACATAGGATGCGGGCATTAAGATGCGCGCGAGCGCGATGGTGCGCACCATCTCGAAGGGATCCGGGATCTCGGCAGCGCCGAGCGGCGTTCCCTCAACCCGCACCAAGAGATTGATCGGGACGCTTTCGGGATGTTCAGGAAGATTGGCGAGGGTCATCAATAAAGAACAGCGCTCGCGGAGGCTCTCGCCCATACCGATGATCCCGCCGCAACATACCCGCATCCCTGCGGCTCTCACATGCCCGAGGGTCCGCAACCTGTCCTCATAGGTTCGCGTAGTGATAATCCGGGGGTAGTACGCGGGGGAGGTATCGAGGTTGTGGTTGTAATAATCCAGCCCTGCGTCTTTTAGCGCCTCGGCTTGTTCCGCCGTTAACATGCCGAGGGTCGCGCAGGTTTCCAAGCCGAGGCGCTTGACCGCACTCACCATTTCAAGCACGCGCTCCAGATCATCCCGACGCGGGCTACGCCATGCGGCCCCCATGCAAAACCTTGTCGCCCCTTCACGTTTCGCCTTTTCGGCGGCCTCCGTGACGATGGCAACATCAAGCATGCGTGCGGCTTTCACCGAAGTGCCGTAGCGCGCGCTCTGCGGGCAATACGCGCAGTCTTCCGGACAACCCCCGGCCTTGATATTAAGCAATGTGCTGAGCTGAACCGTATTGGGCTTAAAATATCGCCGATGAACGCTTTGCGCTTGAAACAGGAGATCCGAAAACGGTAGACTGTGTATATACTCAGCCTCCTCCGTTTGCCAATCATGCCTAGGCTCTGGGAGTTTCAGGGTGAGATCGGGAAACAAAGAGCCGCTTGTGCGAGCGTTCATCATGGTGTTAAGTGTGTCTTTATTAGCCACCTTATTAAGTCGGCACGCGATCCCTTGCCGATTAACGGAAAGCCCATGCACTGTGTTCTTTGCGATGCTCGGATCCCCTCAAAAAGCTTCCTCTGCCAAGCTTGTTCCGACGTACTTCCGGCGAATACAAACGCATGCCGCACCTGTGCCCTCCCGTTACCGGTAAATACGATCTGCGGTACTTGCCTGCAATACCCGCCACCCTTTGGACTGTGCTTCGCTCCCTATCACTATGCTTTCCCTGTCGATGTGCTGATAAAAGCGATCAAGTTCTCGCAACGCCTCGCTTACGCGGAACTCCTCGCGCGCCTAATGCATCAACAGATAGCGCGCTTACAGACCGACTTGCCCGAGTGCTTGATTCCCATTCCCCTGCACTGGAAACGCCTCTTTGACCGCGGCTATAACCAAGCCGTTGAGCTCGCTAAGCCCCTCGCCGAATGCCTCCGCATCCCGCTGCTGCACGACGCGGCAGTCCGTAATCGAAAGACGATTCCGCAGGCAAGCCTAGCGGCTAAAGCGCGACGCCGCAACGTGCGCCGCGCGTTTCACTTGAACCAACCTATGCGATACCAGCACGTCGCCCTGGTCGACGACGTAATGACGACAGGCCACACAGCCAGCGAACTCGCGGTCTTATTACGTTCCGAGGGGGTGGAGCGAGTCGATGTGTGGGTTGCCGCGCGTGCCTACCGGTAGAAGCGGTACGTATCGACCGCAAAGCTTCGGCGTCTTGCTCTCTCGCGCTCAGGTATCTAGGTTCCCCACGGAAAGAGCGTTGACTTCGATAAACTCGCGTCGCGGCTCAACTTGGTCGCCCATCAGCGTCGTGAAAATCTCATCCGCCGCCACCGCATCTTCGATACGCACTTGCAATAGGCTCCGTGACTCGGTATGCATCGTGGTTTCCCACAACTGCTCCGGGTTCATTTCGCCGAGCCCTTTGTAGCGTTGGATCTGCAATCCGTTGCGGAATTCTTCCAAAGCACGCTCAAACCCTTCTCTCATGCTGCCGATCGGATATGACTTACCGCCCATTTCTACCCTCGCGCCGTTCGCCAAGCTTGCGCCAAGGTGCGCTGATAGCTCGACGAGCCGGTGGTACTCGCCGGACTTAAAAAAATCATGCGTGTAGATATCGGTGGCTTCGATGCCATGTATAATCTTCTTGGTCATGACTCTCGCTAGGCGGCCGGGCGCCAAATCGTATTGCGTATTATATGTCCCTTGTGGGTCGGCTTGCTGTAACCGTTGATCGAGGCGCGCACACCAGATGGCTAGCGATCCTGGGTCGGAAAGCTCTTCGCTGCCGAGCAGCGGAATGTCTCCGATGCCCTTCAGTATTTCCTCGTTATGTGATCTCTGTAAGCGGTTAATCAACTCACGCCACACAAGGTAATCCTGCCCGATCCGATGTACGTCATCTGATTTGACAGCAGAATGTGGTGTGTAGAACCGCGCGTCGCGTAACGCGTTCAACAGCAAATAGTTGAGAAACGATCGCTCATCTTTTATGTATTGCTCCTGCTTTCCCTTCTTCACCTTGTAAAGCGGCGGTTGAGCGATATACACGTGCCCCCGCTCCACTAGATCAAACATCTGCCTATAGAAAAACGTGAGCAACAAGGTCCGGATATGCGAACCATCAATATCGGCGTCCGTCATGATGATGATCCGGTGATAGCGAAGTCTGTCCGGGTTATATTCTTCCCGGCCGATCCCACATCCAAGGGCCATGATCAGCGTGCCCACCTCGGCCGATGCCAACATCTTGTCAAACCGGGCCTTCTCAACATTGAGTATCTTTCCCTTGAGCGGAAGGATAGCCTGAAAACGCCGGTCTCTGGCCTGCTTCGCCGAGCCGCCAGCGGAATCGCCCTCGACCAGAAAAATCTCCGATTGTTTTGGGTCCTTTTCCTGGCAATCGGCAAGTTTGCCGGGTAAGCCCGCGATATCCAATGCCGTCTTGCGCCTGGTCAGCTCTCTGGCTTTGCGCGCCGCTTCGCGGGCGCGCGCAGCATCAATGATTTTATCGGTAATGACCTTCGCCTCGTTTGGGCGCTCTAACAGAAACTCGTCGAGTTTCTCGGCGACGACGCTTTCCACGACACCCTTCACTTCACTCGACACCAACTTGTCCTTAGTTTGCGAAGAAAACTTCGGATCCCGTAGCTTAACCGAGAGTACCGCGGTTAGCCCCTCGCGGACATCGTCACCCGCGACGAGAATCTTAGCTTTTTGTAGGATCCCCTCCCGCTCCATGTATTGGTTAAACGTGCGTGTAATCCCTCCTTTAAACCCCGCTAGGTGAGTACCGCCGTCCCGTTGCGGAATGGTATTGGTAAAACAAAAGATATTCTCTTGATAGGAATCGTTCCACTGCATGGCGACGGCCACCTCGATTTCCTCGCGAGCGACACCGATAGTGATCACACTTGCGTGTAAGGGTGTCTTTTTCTTGTTCAAATGCTCAACGAACGCCGAAATTCCTCCTTTGTATTCAAAACCATCCTTTCGCCCCGTGCGCTCATCGACCAAATCGATCTTGACACCGGAATTAAGGAACGACAACTCGCGTAGCCTTTTAGCTAAAATATCATAATGAAACTCTATGTTCGAGAATACCTTCGGGCTTGGTTTAAATCTTATTTCCGTTCCGCGGTGTATCGCGCTCCTGAGGACCCGGATCGGGGTTTTTGGTTCGCCATCCGCATATTCTTGATAAAAGCATTGCTGATCGCGGTTAATCGTCAAATTCAAGGACTCCGATAGCGCATTAACAACCGATACGCCTACGCCATGCAAACCGCCTGCGATCTTGTAAGATTCATCGTCAAATTTACCGCCCGCGTGGAGGGTCGTCATGATGACTTCGGCGGCTGAGCGTCCCTCTTCGATATGTAGGTCGACCGGGATACCACGGCCGTTATCCTTAACCGTGACCGATCCGTCATTATGAACACGGACATTGATTTCCGTGCAGTAGCCTGCTAGCGCCTCATCGACACTGTTATCTACCACCTCGAATACCATGTGGTGGAGACCCGTGCCGTCATCGGTGTCACCGATGTACATCCCTGGCCTTTTTCGTACAGCATCTAATCCCTTTAGAACCTTGATATTCGAGGAATCGTATCGAGCTGAGCTTTGCATGGCCGGTCGGGGGTACTTGAAGGATAACGAGTTTACCACAGCCACCTATGTTCCACGTGAAACCTCTTACAGCTTATTCGCACACTAAGCCAACACGCCTTTCAAATTCTCATAGGCATAACGACATAAACGTTCGTCGAATCTCCGTCCGGCTTAATCACACAACTGCTACTCGTGTCCTTAAATTCCAGTCGTACTTGAGACGTTTTAATGGCCGCAAGCGCATCGATCAGATAGATGATGTTAAAACCGACTTCCAGTAGCTCATCGTTATAGCTAACCTCGATCTGTTCCTCCGATTCCTCCCGCTCCGCGTTTTGACCGCATGAGCGTAATGTATCCCGATCGAGCGAGATGCGTACGCCCTTGAAACGGTCCGTACACAAGATGGCGCTACGCGCCAGTCCCTGTCGGAGCAGCTCCCGATCGGCCATCACGATCTTATTTGTGTTATGCGGCAACACCCTTTCGTAGTCAGGATATCGCCCATCGATAAGCTTGGAAGTAAACGTGCCATTCACTGTCTGCACCTGAAAGTGGTTGTCGCTAATCGATAGGTTGGCTTCGCCGCCGTCGCCATCCAGCACTTTCAGCAATTCAATAACCGCTTTTCTAGGTACGATGATTTGCATCGATTCCACTACGGCAGTACTTGCTGGTATATCTTTCAAGGCCAGCCGATGCCCATCGGTGGCCACTGCCCGGATCCGGCGCGCGCCAATCTCCAGCAAAAGCCCGTTCAAATAATATCTGACATCCTGCTGCGCCATAGCAAAATGAGTTTCTTCCAAAAGCGCCCTTAATTGTCCGCTTGCAATATCAAAGGTAGCTCGCGGAGAAAATGCGGTAAAACTTGGGAATTCGGCTGCCGGCAGTGTTTGCAGCGTAAAACGGCTCCTGCCGGAACGAATGACGGTCTGACCACTTTGGCAGGAAATGTCGATTCGACACCCGGACGGTAGCGCCCGACAAATATCTAATAGCTTCCTTCCCGGAAGAGTTATCTCACCTGGCTCCATCGCGCCTTGCTCTTGCTCGATAACAACGACAAGCTCGACTTCCATGTCGGTCGCCGAACACGACACAAAATCTTCACGCGCGGACACCAACACATGGCCTAGAATCGGGGTAGACTGATTTCGATCCAGGATCCCACTCAGTTTTTGCAGCGGCAAAAGGAGCCTCTCACGCTCAATAGATAATTTCATAGGCTCATATTAATTTCGCTTTAATGCAAAGCATTTTAATTGCATCCATAAAAGCCTTAGCTTAATAAACAGTAGCTTAAATACGTATCTTCTGGTGGATATATGGTTAATAACCGGGCGCGCTTTCTGTGAATAAGGGTGGACAAGATGAAATGGAGACTACCGGTATGGGGGTTGTTCACAGGGAATTCACATCATGTGGTCAGGATCCTGTAAAGCGTTAAGTAATCGTCGTCGAAGCGTTGTTCGAGCTTGCGCAATTCAGATACTTTTCTGTACGCATGTAGAACGGTAGTATGGTCTCTACCCCCGAACGCATCGCCGATCTCCGGAAGGCTATGATTAGTCAACTCTTTGGACAATGCGATCGCGATTTGTCGAGGACGTGCGATGGAGCGATTGCGACGGTGCGATACCAGGTCGGACACGCGTGTTTTGTAGAAGTCCGCCACGGTTTTCTGGATGTTATCGATTGTTACAAGCTTGTCGTTTAAGGCAAGGAGGTCTTTTAACGCATCCTTTGCGAACTCCAGGGTTATGGGTCGCCCGGTAAATTGAGAGTTTGCAATGACACGATGCAGAGCGCCTTCCAATTCCCTCACATTGGAGCGAAAACGCTTCCCGATAAAAAAGGCAACTTCATCAGCAAGCACTATTCGCGCCAATTCAGCCTTAATCATTAGAATTGCAACACGTGTTTCTAGTTCCGGAGGTTCAATGGCAACCATCAGACCCCATCCAAAGCGCGATTTTAATCGTTCCTCGACGCCTTGGACCTCCTTCGGGTAACGATCACATGTTAGAACAATTTGTTGTTGACCTTCGAGCAAAGCGTTGAAGGTATGGAAGAACTCCTCCTGAGAGCGTTCCTTGCCCGCGAAAAACTGAATATCATCGATGAGCAAGGCATCGACGGAGCGATAGAAACGCTTGAAATCGTTAATAGTGTTATGTTGTAGCGCCTTGACCATATCCGCCACGAAGCGTTCGGAGTGCAGGTACACGACATTTGCATTTGGGCGGATCCGGCAAATCATGTTCCCGACTGCATGCATGCAGTGCGTCTTGCCGAGCCCGACTCCACCACAGATAAAAAGTGGATTGTATGCCGCTCCTGGATTCTCGGCGACCTGTAGGGACGCGGCCCGCGCAAGCTGGTTGGATTTGCCCTCGACGAAAGTTTCAAAGGTAAAATCGGGTTTTAGGCCGCGATTAATCGGGGCGTCGCGGTTGCTACTCTTAGGCAAGCAATGCAGTGTATTACCTGCCTTGGTCCGCCCCGAATGGCTCCCGACCGAGAGGAAGACCTTCACGCCTTCGGCTTCTGCAAGATGAGTGACGAGGTCTACTATCCGCTCAAGGTACTTGTCCTTGATCCACTCAAGTACGAACCGGTTAGGGGCCAGCAACTTGAGATTACGGTCCTCTTCCACCGCGTGGAGAGGTCTAATCCAGGTGCTGAATTGTTGTGGCGGTAATTCGCACTCTAGTTTGGCGAGGCAGCGTTGCCACAGAGATTTCCCCATAGAACCTTCCCTACGTATTATAGAAACGACACCCGGAAGCTGAGAAGTTTATACCCGATTTACGGTGCTTAGCCATTAATGGAGAAAGCATCGTGATTTGACAGAATAAGCTTATTCGTACAACATCTCACGCTTATTTTTATGCCCGCCATCGCGGTACTTTGTCATGAAACGGACTTACCAACCCAGCAAAATCAAGCGCAAGAGGACACACGGTTTCCGTGCTCGGATGAGAACCAAGGCCGGGCGGCTGGTGATCAGGGCCAGGCGCGCAAAAGGCCGCAAGCGATTGACGGCTTGACTGACAAGCGAGCGAGGGCCCTAGCATCCTTTTCTGTGGAGGACAGAGTCAAAGAGCGCCGGGATTTCCGGCGCCTTCTTTCGGCTCGATGCAAATCCAGCGACCGCTCCGTAATGGTGCTTGCGTGCGCAAATGGATTAACCCGGGCCAGACTGGGTATCGCGGTTCCAAAAAAACAAGTTCGCCTTGCGGTAAAAAGGAATCGATTAAAACGACGTGTGCGCGAGTTCTTTCGCCACCACAAGCCAAAGCTCGCCGGCTTCGATACGCTGGTCATAGTTCGTAAACCCGCGTGCGAGCTCACCGGAATACAGTTCCGTGATCTACTCGAATTCCATTGGGACCGTATCGCGCGATGCAGAGAATTCTGATTTCCCTCATTAGGATCTACACGCGGTTCGTGAGCCCGTTCATGGGGCGGCACTGCCGCTTCCACCCTAGTTGTTCGCAATATGCCGCGGAGGCCATCGCATTACACGGTTTAACGTGGGGACTTCGCTTGACTATAAAACGCGTATGTAATTGTCACCCGTTTCACCCCGGAGGGGTTGATCCGGTACCACGTGCTAAGGGTTAGCATAGATGGATAACGTTAGATTACTGATGATCGCGGGGTTATGTATTATTTCCCTGCTTATTTGGCAAGCTTGGCAGCGTGATTACGGTAGCCTCGAATCCCCATGGTCACGGCCGACAACCGGCGAGGCGACGGCGCCTAAAGGGACCGACGTTCCCACCGTAGAGCACGACGAGGAGCCTAGCGCAGCGGTTTCCGATCAAGAGGCCGAGCAGGAAGGCAAGGAAGGTTCGTACGTCCGCGTCAGAACCGATGTCCTGGATCTCGACATCAACAAGATCGGCGCGGTCATCGAAAAAGCGAAGCTGCGTGAATTTCCCGTATCCGTGGACGCCCCTGACAAACCGTTTGTTTTCCTTGACCGGAGCGAATCGCTAACCTTCGTTGTGCAAGGAGGGTTAAGAAGCGCGGAGGTTGCCCCGGATCATCACAGCGAGTATCGGAGCGAGCAAGGCGATTACGAGTTGGGAAACGCCAAGAATTCGTTAAGAGTCGTATTTACCTGGGGTCCGGCGCAAGGACTTACGGTACGGAAGATCTACACCTTCGAGCGCGGTAGCTATCTCGTCAACTTGCGCTATGAAATTGCAAACGAGGGACTTACCCCTTGGGCCGGCCGCGTTTATGGCCAGCTTCAGCGCGGCCAATCAGAATCGGGGTATGGTTTTATTTACACCTATACCGGCGCCGCCATCTCGAGCGTGGAAAAGCGTTACGAGAAAATCGATTTCGATGACATGCAGGAAAAGCCCGTTGACCGCGATGTCTCTAACGGTTGGGCGGCGATACTGCAACACTATTTCGTCGCCGCGCTAGTTCCCGATCCCAAGGAGACTTACCACTATTATTCGAAGATTTTGGACGACGGGAAACGCTATCTGATCGGCCTCTACGGGCCGGAAGTGAGCGTCCCCTCCGGGGCAGATCACGCGATCGACATGGGGATTTACTTAGGCCCAAAGCTTCAGCATGTCCTCGAGAAGATTGCTCCCGGGCTTGAGCTCACGGTCGACTACGGCGTGCTATGGTTCATAGGTAAGCCGATTTTTTGGTTGTTGGAGAAGCTTCACCGCTTCATCGGCAACTGGGGTTGGGCCATCGTGTTTGTGACCGTCATTTTGAAAGTCATGTTCTTTCAATTATCCGCGGCGAGCTATCGCTCGATGGCGAAGATGAAGAAGCTCCAGCCCCGCTTGCAGGCGCTGCGGGAGCGTCACGAAGACGACCGCATGAAAATGAATCAAGCCGTCATGGAGCTTTACAAAGAAGAGAAAGTCAATCCGTTTGGTGGCTGCCTGCCAATCCTCGTGCAGATCCCGGTCTTTATCGCGTTATACTGGGTCTTGCTTGAAAGCGTGGAATTACGCCAAGCGACCTTTGGATTTTGGATAAAAGACCTGTCCGCACCCGATCCGTTTTTTGTTCTACCGGTGCTAATGGGCGCCACCATGCTTATACAATATAAGCTTAATCCGACCCCAATCGATCCCATGCAGCAGAAAGTAATGCAGCTTCTGCCCATCGTGCTTACCGTTTTTTTCGCGTTCTTCCCGTCGGGGTTGGTCCTCTATTGGCTTGCAAACAACGTACTGTCGATCGGACAGCAATGGTTGATCAACAAGCAATATGGCGAAACGGCACACCCGGCTAAGGCGGGTTAGCTGAATAACCGCCCGTGACGGAAGGCGTTTGGAAGAAACACGGTGGGCGGCTTTGCGGTTTGCGTTGTGTTTCTTGAGAGAAGCGCGTCCGAGCATGCCTGTGCGACGGGCGGTTCCCGCTAATCTTCGTGCGCTTCCGGCATTGAGACTGCCGCCAGTCATGTTCGTGCTGGCCTTGCCACGTGGTAGCTCCTGAACGGGATACAATTACCGCCATCGCTTCCCCGCCCGGACGGGGAGGAATCGGGATTGTGCGCATCTCGGGGCCATTGGCCCGCCCAATCGCCGACAACATCGTTCGCCGGCCACTGTCGCCGCGCGTCGCGACCTATGCGCGCTTTGTTGGGACTGACGGCGAAACGCTGGATCAAGGGATCGCTCTGCTTTACGAAGCGCCACATTCTTATACCGGCGAAGACGTCTTAGAACTGCACGCTCATGGCAGCCCAGTCGCGCTGGACCTGCTGCTGCAAAAAGCATCGAGCTTAGGTGCTCGGCTGGCGCGCCCCGGAGAGTTTTCGGAACGCGCTTTCCTGAACGGCAAACTCGATCTCACTCAGGCCGAGGCCATCGCGGATCTCATCGATAGCGCGACGGCCGAAACCGCGCGCGCCGCTCTGCGTTCTTTGGAAGGGGAGTTCTCGGCGCGCGTGCGCGAGATCTTCGAGCAGCTCGTCGCAGTCCGGGTTCATCTAGAAGGGACGCTCGATTTCCCCGAGGAGGAGATCGATGCGGTGGATACGGCGCGTTTGGGCGAGCAACTGGAGGGCGCGCTTCGTGCTACCGCCAGCTTGATCACGCAGGCGACGCTCGGGCGAATGCTCACCGATGGCGTGCGGGTAGTGATAGCGGGCCCCACGAATGTCGGCAAATCCAGTCTCTTGAACCGCTTGGCGCGCGAAGATTGCGCGATCGTGACTGCGGTGGCGGGTACCACGCGCGATGCGATTCGTGTCGAGATCAGCCTCGGCGGGTTGCCGTTCCATTTCACCGATACCGCGGGCTTGCGTGGCACATCCGACCCGATTGAAAGCGAGGGGATCCGGCGCACCCGCGCGGCGGTCGCGCAAGCAGATCACGTGCTCTTCGTGCTTGACGCGAGCGATCCCGGAGCCCGCGATCCCGGCGATGAAATCGAGGGGCTTTCCGCGGGCGCGCGCCTGACCTGGGTACACAACAAGATCGACCTCATCGGTGTGGAGCCGGCCGTGCGCGCTGGCCCCAGCGGCGATGCAGTCTACCTCTCGGCGAAGACGGGCGCCGGCGTGGCGCTCCTCGAGCAGTACCTAAAGAGCTGCGTGGATTACCACGAAGCTCCCGTTGGCGCCTTCAGTGCGCGCAAGCGCCATGTCGATGGCCTGCGGCGGGTACAGGCGTGCGTACAAGAGGCCCAAAAGACGTTTCTCGCCGCGCGCGGACCGGAGCTCGTGGCGGAACATCTGCACCTGGCCCAGCAAGCCTTGAGCGAAATCACCGGCGACTTTACTAGCGACGACCTTTTGGGCGAAATTTTTTCTACGTTTTGCGTCGGGAAGTAGCGGATCACTTAAGGCGTGGTATGCTGCGCGAGAACCCACGTGTTTGACAGCTAACAGGTCGAGTCGTATCTTCTCTTTTGAAGAAGAAGGCCTTTTAAAATCCCTATTCCCTATATGCCCATCCGGGCAAGACGGTATTGTTCATGGGCAGTGAATTTGGCCAGTGGCGTGAATGGAATCACGATGCGAGCTTCGACCGGCATCTCCTGCAATACGCTGCCCAGCAAGGGGTCCAACGCGTGATCGCTTTTATCAGGGGCGGCGAGCGACCTGAGCACAGCATACTCGTCGTTTGCAATTTCACGCCGGCGCCGAGGCTGAACTATCGGGTGGGGGTGCCGCGCGTGGGCAAGTGGCGCGAGATCTTGAACAGCGATGCCCAGCCCTATGGGGGGCGGTTACCGAAATCTCGGAGACGTAGAGGCCGCGCCCGTGCCACAGCACGGAGGCTATCACTCGCACTCTTTGACCCTGCCACCGCTCGGTGTACTCTTCCTTAAGAGCGGATAGGCCAGCCGTCGCTACGCGGTCAGCGAATGTCACCGATTACCCGAGCGAACGAAAGAAACCGGGTCGTCATCGAGGAGGTCAAGCCCGAGATCGACGCCGGCCGCTTTGCCATCAAACGCACGCTGGGCGAGCGGGTAGTGGTGGAAGCCGATGTCTACACGGACGGCCATGACGCGATCGCTTGCATGCTGCGCTATCGACGAGCGGATGGTTCCCAATGGAGCGAAGTGCCGATGCAGCCCCTGGGCAACGATCGTTGGCGAGGCGAATTCACCGTGACCGAGCTCGGCTGCTACCGATACACCGTGATGGGGTGGATCGATCCCTTCGCGTCTTGGCGGCAAGATCTGATAAAGCGCGTTCTGCCGGAGGATATTGCCCTTGCTCTTCTCATCGGAGCCGATCGGATCGAAGACGCTGCCGGACGGGCGAAAGGGAGCCATACCAAACGGCTCAGGGAAATTGCGGCGGCCCTCCGTAGCGCGAGCAACGTAGAGGAGGGGCGTGCTTTGGCGGCTGATCCGGATCTCAATAAGCTGATGGGCCGCTATGCCGATCGCCGCTTTGCGACCCACCATCCGCGCGAGCTCGAGGTAGTGGTGGACCGGGAACGGGCGCGTTTCAGCACCTGGTACGAACTGTTTCCCCGCTCCTGCGCCGACACTCCGGGGCGGCACGCCACATTCCGCGATCTGGAGGCTCGCTTACCCTACATCGCGGAGATGGGTTTCGATGTGCTCTATCTGCCGCCTATCCACCCGATCGGCCACACGAAACGTAAAGGCCGCAATAATGCGCTCACAGCCACTCTTCGCGATCCGGGCAGCCCTTGGGCCATCGGTAGCCAGGAAGGCGGTCATAAGGCGACGCATCCCGAGCTCGGGACGCTGGATGATTTTCGGCGGTTTTTAGAGACGGCACGAGGATACGACATCGAGATCGCGCTCGATATCGCGTTCCAATGCTCGCCGGACCACCCCTATGTCCGCGAGAGACCGGAGTGGTTTCGTCAGCGTCCCGATGGCACGATTCAATACGCGGAGAATCCCCCC
>JALZJW010000106.1 GCA_030859565.1 Pseudomonadota bacterium | reverse complement strand
GATGCTGGTGGCCTTGGGATCGCGCTACGGGTTTACCGTGGTGCAACCGCCGGTGTTTAAGATCGCCGGGGAGCGCGTGAGCAGTACCCAGGTGCGCCGGGCGCTGGCCGAGGGGGACATGCCGCGGGCGCGGCGCCTCCTCGGCCGCGGTTACGCTATCCGCGGCCGGATAGCCCATGGACAGAAGCGAGGTCATGCGTTCGGGTTCGCGACGGCGAATATCGAGCTGCGCCGAAACCGATCGCCGCTGCGGGGGATCTTCGCCGCAAGGGTGAGCGGGCTCGGGCGGACGCCCTTGCCGGGGGTGGCGTATCTCGGTTCCAAGCCCGCGTTGGGTGGAACCCGCGATCTATTGGAGGTGCATATTTTTGATTTTTCTCAAGACTGCTATGGAAAGGACGTGGCCGTGGAGTTTGTCGCCAAGCTGAGGGATGATCGGCGCTTCGAGTCGGTGGAAGCCCTGACGCACCAAATAGCGCTCGACGCCGAGCAAGCCAGAAGAGTATTAAACAAGTGCGCGCCTGCGACGATCTCCTCGTATGAGCGACTATAAGAAGACGCTGAACCTGCCGCGCACGGACTTTCCCATGCGCGCCAATCTTGCCGAGCGCGAGCCGGCGATGCTAAAACGCTGGCAGGATCTCGGCCTGTACGCACGCATTCGCGCATGCCGCAAAGGCGCCCGGGACTATGTTCTCCATGACGGGCCGCCGTATGCGAATGGAGATATCCATATCGGGCATGCGGTCAACAAAGTGCTCAAGGACATCATCGTCAAGGCAAGAACGCTAAGCGGTTTCAACGCGGGGTATGTTCCCGGGTGGGATTGCCATGGTTTGCCCATCGAATTGATGGTGGAACAGCAGTCAGGTAAAGCAGGTGAGCAGATTTCGCCCAAAGCCTTTCGTGAGGCTTGCCGCGCCTACGCTCGCGCGCACGTCGATAAGCAGCGCGCGGATTTCATCCGCTTGGGCGTTTTCGGCGACTGGGACCGGCCCTATCAGACGATGGATTACCGTTACGAGGCCGATATCGTCCGCGCCCTCGGCCGCATTATTCAGGGAGGCCATCTGCAGCGCGGCGTCAAACCCGTGCACTGGTGTACGGATTGCGGATCGGCCTTGGCTGAGGCAGAGGTCGAGTATCAAGACCGCGACTCGCCCGCCATCGATGTGCGTTTTGCGGTGTTGGACGAGGCCAGCCTTTTGGAGCGCTGCCATCACCTCCCCGAGCACGAGGGGAGCGGCCCGCTGTCGGTGGTCATTTGGACTACCACGCCGTGGACCCTACCGGCCAACCACGGGGTGGCCGTCAATCCGGAGCTCGACTACGCGGTGGTGCAATGCCAGGGGCCGCGCGGTGTCGAACGCCTGGTGCTGGCCGATGCCTTGATGAAGGACACCCTGTATCGTTATGGCATCGAAGAGTATCGAGTCATTGCCTACAGCGGTGGCCAGGCGCTCGAGGGTTTGGTCTTGCAACATCCGTTTTACCGCCGCGAAGTGCCTGTCATTCTCGCGACCCATGTCACCACCGAGGGCGGCACCGGCGCTGTACACACCGCGCCGGGCCATGGCCAAGACGACTATGTTGTGGGTAAGCGCTATGGCCTAGCGGTGGACAACCCCGTCGGCGGTGATGGCCGCTTTCTTCCGGGCACGGAACTCTTCGCGGGCGAGCATGTGTGGGCCGCCAATGAACATATCATTCAGGTGCTGAAAGCGCGTGGCGCGCTCGTGCACCATGAGGTTGTCAGGCATAGCTATCCGCACTGCTGGCGGCATCGCACACCGATCATTTTCCGGGCGACACCGCAATGGTTCATCAGCTTGGACGCGCAGGGGCTGCGATCCCAGGCCTTGGCCGAGATCGCGAGGGTGAGTTGGATCCCGGAGTGGGGCCGGCTGCGCATCCACGGCATGGTCGAAAAGCGCCCGGACTGGTGTATTTCCCGTCAGCGCACCTGGGGCGTGCCGATGGCCTTGTTCGTTCACAGAACCACGGGTGAGTTACATCCCGACACCGGTCAATTGATCGAGGAAGTCGCCCGGCGCATCGAGCAGGACGGCATTGATGCGTGGCACGATCTCGATACGACCGATCTGCTCGGCGAGGATGTGGCCTACTATGACAAGGTGACCGATACGCTCGACGTGTGGTTCGATTCGGGGGTTACTCATACCTGCGTGTTGCAAAACGATGACCGCTTGCGCTATCCGGCCGATCTATATCTCGAGGGCTCCGATCAACATCGCGGCTGGTTCCAGTCCTCCCTGCTCACGGCGGCCGCGATGCACGGTGTCGCGCCGTATAAGGCTGTATTGACGCATGGATTCACGGTGGATGCCGAGGGCATGAAAATGTCCAAGTCGCGGGGGAACGTCGTCGTTCCCCAGGAGGTCGTGACTACGCTCGGCGCCGATGTCTTGCGGCTTTGGGTCGCGGCGACCGACTACAAGGCCGAGATGGCGGTGTCGGACGAGATCCTGAAACGCATCGCCGATGCCTACCGGCGTATTCGCAATACGGCCCGTTTCTTATTAGCCAACCTGGAGGGCTTCGACCCTGCCACCCACCGGGTAGCGCCTGAGGAGATGCTCATGCTCGACCGCTGGGTGCTGGCCCATGCCGCGCGCTTGCAGCAAGACGTGATCAACGCCTACGAACAGTTTCAATTCCACCTCATCTACCAAAAAGTACACAAGTTTTGCGCGCTGGAATTGGGGAGCTTCTATCTCGATATTATCAAGGACCGCCAGTACACGATGCCGCGCGAGAGCCTGGGACGGCGCTCGGCGCAGACCGCTATGTACCATATTGTCGAGGCGTTCACGCGCTGGTTGGCCCCGATTATGAGCTTCACCGCGGATGAGATCTGGCCCTACATTCCAGGCCACCGGGGCGAGTCGGTATTCCTAGAACAATGGTATCAAGCGCCGCGCATCCCGGAAGACCGCTTTGATCCCAGTCTTTGGGAGCGGGTGATCACGGTGCGCGAGGCCGTTTCGAAGGAGCTCGAGGGTTTGCGGGTCGCGGGCCGGATCGGATCATCGCTGGACGCGGAGGTGCACCTTTATTGCAACGGTGCGCTGTTCGATTCCTTAACCGCCTTCGAGGATGAGCTGCGGTTTGTCATGATCACCAGCGCCGCGCAGGTCCATGCGCTCACTCAGGCCGGGCAACAATCAAAGGATACGGTGATCCCGGAGCTTAAGCTCGCGGTGTTACCCTCGGCGCAACCGAAGTGCGGCCGTTGTTGGCACCATCGGCACGATGTCGGCGCCGACGCGGCCTTCCCGACCTTATGTGGCCGCTGTGTGTGCAACGTAAACGGTCCGGGCGAAGTCCGGCGTTATGCGTAGGCGAGATGGATGATGGTGAACGGCAAGAACAGAGATTGTGCTGAAGTGGAGAGGAACCTGGCGAGCGCCCCGGGCAGCGCGGGAAGGTGGCTGTGGCTGGCGACCGGAATTATCATGCTGGATCGATTAACCAAAATCCTCGCGAGTCAGTATTTGACCTTGCACGAACCGCAAGCGCTGTTTCCGTCGTTCAATCTAACGCTGGTCCACAATACCGGCGCCGCCTTCAGCATCCTCGGGCAAGCGGGTGGCTGGCAGCGGTGGCTGTTTATTTTTCTGGCGACGGCCGTAAGCCTGGGCATCGTGGTATGGTTACTCAAAACGCCCGCCGAGCGGCCGTGGATCGCGTGCGCGCTGGCGCTTATCCTTGGGGGCGCGGTAGGCAATCTTTGGGATCGAGTTGTTGCCGGTTACGTGGTGGATTTTATCGATGTCTTTTACGGAGCCTGGCACTGGCCTGCTTTCAACATCGCGGATGCCGCCATCACGGTGGGGGCGGCGATGATCTTTTATGACGGTTTGAACCGCGATGTATCGACATAAGGGTTTAGAAATCGTAGTGTGGCTAAATAAATGACCGGCAGGAGAGTGCTGTGATGAAAATTGTGCTAGCGAACCCGCGCGGTTTTTGCGCCGGAGTCGATCGCGCCATCGGTATTGTCGAGCGGGCCTTGGAATTATACGGCGCGCCGGTTTATGTACGCCACGAGGTAGTGCATAACAAATATGTCGTGGACGGATTGCGCGAGAAAGGCGCCATATTCGTGGACGAGCTTCAGGATGTTCCGGATGATTCGGTGGTCATTTTCAGCGCCCATGGCGTCGCCAAGGCGGTGCGGGATGAAGCCGCGCACCGCCGACTGCGTGTGTTCGACGCGATTTGTCCGCTGGTGACCAAGGTGCACATGGAGGTGGGCCACTACCAAGACGAGGGAAGGGAGTGCATTCTAATTGGCCATGCCGGCCACCCGGAGGTCGAAGGCACCCTTGGGCAGTACCGCCGCGGCGATGGGACAGGCGGGATGTACCTGGTGGAATCCGTTCAAGATGTCTGGGAGCTACAAGTGAGAACCCCGGACTGCATCGCTTTCGTGACGCAAACCACGCTGTCGATGGACGATACGGCGGAAGTTATCGATGCCCTACGGGAGCGTTTCCCGAAAATCATCGGACCGAAGCAAGAGGACATCTGTTACGCCACGCAAAACCGCCAAGACGCAGTGAAGCGAATGCTCAAGGAATGTGACGTGATCCTCGTGGTCGGATCGCAAACCAGCTCGAACTCCACGCGCCTCAAAGAGATCGCGGAAAAGCAAGGGATCCCCGCGTACTTGATCGATAGCGCGGCCGAAATCGAACATGCATGGGTAAACAACAAACAGACTGTAGGGGTGACGGCGGGAGCATCGGCACCCGAGGTGCTGGTCGAGCAGGTGGTGCAAAAGCTAAAGGAATGGGGTGGCAGGGCGGTTTTGGAAGCGCCCGGCATACGCGAGAAAGTCGTGTTCAGTCTCCCGAGGGAGCTCGCCAAGGGCTCCAATGCGGACGTAGCGCTGACGTAATTCTGGCCATCACGGCGCCCCGCAGGCGATAGTGATCACGTTATTGCGATAAGCCCATCGGTTGGGAGATTCAATTTGATTTCGCCACCACGGGGTATGAACCCCGTGGGGCGACCAAAGGGGAGAGCTGCGCCTCTCCCCTTTGGAAACCCCATGGCTAAGGATCCCGCGGCAAGACCGCGGGGAATAAATTTAAACCTCCCGAACGCCGATTCATTATGGTCCTCGAATGCTTGCTGACTGCATCATAGTGGGCGGGGGCGTGATCGGAATGTTCACCGCGTGGGAACTGGCGAAGGCAGGGTGTAAGGTCGTCCTTCTCGAACGCCATCGCCTGGGACAGGAGGCATCCTGGGCAGGGGCAGGAATACTCGGGCCGCTGCCGCCTTGGAGCAGCATCCCGAGCGCGCTCGAGCCGCTCCTGCGCTGGAGCCAGGTCCGTTATCCGGAGTTGGCTCGCAAGCTATGCGATCTCACCGGCATCGATTGCGAATGGATGCAATCGGGTCTTCTGCTGCTCGACGCGGCGCTTAACGGCGAAACCTTCTCCTGGGCTAGACATAGCCGTGATCGCTGCGAGATCCTCGGCCCTGCGGAACTACGGGCTCTGGAACCGCGGGTGCACGCATCCGGCCAGGCCCTGCGGTGCCGTAGCGTGGCCCAGATCCGTAACCCGCGGTTGCTGCGTGCCCTCGCGGCCGTAACGCGTCAAGCCGGGGTCGGTATCTACGAGAGCGCACAGGTGTCTTCAGTTATCGTGTCCCATCATCGGGTCGTCGGTGCGAATAGCAGCGCGGGTCGCTTTTTGAGCGAAACGGTCATTATCGCCGGCGGCGCATGGAGCGGCCAACTACTTGCCGGACTGCCCTTCCCGCCGGCGCTGGCGCCGGTACGCGGTCAAATGCTTCTCTTCGAAACCCAAACGCCGCTTTTCCACCATATCCTGCTGCGCGAGGAAATCTACGCCGTGCCGCGCGCTGACGGGCGTGTCCTGATCGGTAGCACACTTGAGCGTGTGGGGTTCGACAAGTCGGTCACGCCGGGAGCTCGATCCGTTTTGGAAGCGGCCGCGTTCGGACTGGTTCCGGAACTAGAGCAAGCTAAATTTGCGGGGCATTGGTCGGGTTTGAGGCCTTATGCACAACGCGACACACCGATCATCGCCGCCCATCCCACGATTCGCGGGCTGTATGCGAATACCGGGCATTATCGATTGGGTGTGACCTTGGCGCCGGGATCGGCACGCTTAGTCGCGGACTTGATTTTGGTACGCTCGCCGGTCGTCGATCGGGACGTGTTTGCTTGGCCGGGTTTTGAGCCCGCGCGCCGGGAGAGTGCAAGCAGCCGGCGTTAGGCGTACACTAACGATCAAACTCGGGCAGAGCACCTTAAGCGTATTCGATGCTCGTTCACGATGAATCCGCCGCCGTTCATCTATTGCAACGGCAAGCAATCAAGCCGACCGCCCAGCGCGTGGAGATCGCGCTGCTGCTGCTGCAAGAGCATCAACACTTATCGGCCGAGCAGGTGCTCGACCGGCTTCGTCGCCGCGGCAAAGCGGTATCCAAGGCCACCGTCTACAACACCCTGCGGCTTTTCGCGGCGCGCGGGATCGTCCAGCAGGTCATCGTCGATCCGGAACGGGTGTTTTATGATTCGAATACCAGCGCTCACTTTCATTTCTATAACGTAGACCAGGGCGCTTTGATCGACGTCGATCCCGACGCAGTGCACATTCCGAAACTCCCGGCTTTGCCTTACGGAACCGTGCAAGAAGCCGTGGATGTTATCGTAAGGATTCGAGATAAGTAATGCTATTTTACTATTTTATAAGATCACCACATTGCATATACTTGCGTTGACTTAGAGCTTGTGAAGAAATCGTCGCGAGCAAGTCCGCCCGCGAGGCGCACGGCGCGCAGGAACCGCAGTGTATGTGGAAATACATGAGGATTCCGAGCACCGCGCAACGAAGCGGGCGGGTTGCGCAGTAGATTTATTCACAAGCTCTCAGGGCGCACGCATTCGCCGGTGTAGCTCAGTCGGTAGAGCAACTGATTCGTAATCAGTAGGTCGGGGGTTCGATTCCTCTCGCCGGCACCAAGAAATCAATGAGTTAGCAAGGCACTCGCACAACCTCCCGGCGGGCTGAGCAAGAAGTTCGCAGTGGCAGGGGTGGGCTTTTTTAAGCTGTAGAATCAGTTGGTGTAGCGTGTCAGTGTGCCCAACGCATCATGGTCGGCGCGCACGAAAGCTGTGGCTGCAGACGTGCCCGCCGCCGACGGTGTCGAGGGCAAAGGGTGGGTGGCTATGATTTTAAGCGTGTGTGGCGATGAAAGCTCGGACGAGACAAGGCAACGCGTCTTCGCCGTTGGCGGAGTGATCGGATCTGAAGAAACGTGGTGCGAGCTAGAGGCCAAGTGGGTGGCCCGAACTGGTGGAGTTCCGTTCCACGCGAACAAATGCGACAGCGACCAGGGAGACTATGCTAAGACCACACATGCCGACAACAAAGCCCTCTACCGGGAACTGACCATCTTGTTGGCTGAGAGCGGGCTTGGTGGCTGGGGTTTCGCTATCGACCTGAGTGCTCAGCGCAAAGTGTTTCCGGACGCGCCAGATATCGCGTATTACAAGTGCTTTCTAGAAGTCGTTCAGGCCATGAAAAACTGTGCGGCTACCAACGGAGCAACGGCCAGATTCACGTTCGACATGCGTCGCGAGAGTGAGTACAACACGGGTTTGCTCTACAACATGGCGATGACTGATTGGAAGGAACACATGTTTTCGAGCATCGCCTTTGAGTGCTCCCGCGATAATACTGGCGTCCAGGTTGCGGACTTGTTCACACGCGAAACGATGAAGGCGCTGGACAACATCGTTGGTCCTGTGAAGCGTCCTACCAGGAAATCCTGGTTGGCGTTGCATGACACTGGTCGTTTCCATATCGACGTTGTCGCCGATGCGTGGTTTGAGAGCTTGAAAGGGCAGATGCCGATGTTGGAAGAGCAGACCGGTATGTCTTCCGCTGGCTATGCGGATTGGTTGAAGACCAACAACCTCCAAGACTCCACCACTAATCTTTTTCGTTACATGGATTGGAGCGACATCACGAAAGAACGCTGAAATCAACGTTTACGGTGCAGGAACCGATACCTGCACCGTTTTCCCCCTATGGGGTCGCGCCGGAAGTGCGTGCCTTGAAGATTCTGCTGGTTCCGCCGACCTGCATAACCGACTGCCAACTACGCCGCGCTTCGTTGGCAGTCCGAGTTTGATGCAACGGTTAGAGCACGGTGCTCCACGGCTCACCGCGCCTCTATGTAAACATGTAGAACAGCATCCATGCGCGACTAATCCCAGGCTCATGTTTAGTACACCCGAAGCTTTAGTATCCCTTGTATAGCACTAGCGCCCCAATAACAAGCAACCCCCAAAAGATCCAAGTCTGTTCAGAGACTTGATTGCCTTAGCAATGCTAGCCAATGTCGTCTCAAGCTGCTTGAGCATTGTCAGTTCCTTGCTTTCTGGCGGGCTTTCCTCAATCAACCATTCGGAAGCGGGACGAGGATCAAACGAGGGCCGCCGCTTATGGATCTGTTCGCACCGACGCTGATAGACGTACCTCAGGTCTCCGCGAAGTTGCTCGTCTTCAAGCAGCTTCCGTAGTGGTGACTTGTGATACACGGAGTCGTTACAAAGGACGGCAAGCAAGTACACGTCCTCGTCACGGGCGAAACCATCTTTCATCTCCTTTTCCGTGAGTTGTGCCTTTCCATAGTAGGCGCACCGGAGAACCACGTCGGCTGCATCGGGGCTGCCCAAAATGGTGAACTTACGGTCTTTGAAATGACGGCCGTACATAGCTGCGACGAGGCATCGGAACTCGTCTCTCATGGGCAGGTCGGTGTAGTACCCCTTTCTGAATGTGCCGTCTTTGGAGACAGGCACTTGTGCCCATCGCTTCAAAATCGAAGTGATGGGCTCGTCGGGGGAGTCGAGGTCACCCGGATCGAGTTGGTTGAGCAGTTCTCGGAGCGCGATGAGCCAGTATTCGGTAGTGGGAACCGAGGCAAGCATGCTGATGATTGCCTTGTGGATTCCTCTGTACCCGAGATCAGGACCGTGGTACGAATCCTCATTCGTTATGAGCCGTGGATTCTTGATCGATAAGAGAACCAAGCGGCGTCGGCGCTCGTCTGGTAGAGTGGCGAACAGTCCCGCATTGTTGTAGAGGTCTTTAAGAACTTCGTCAGCAAGGTTTCGATTGGCAAGGAGAGCATACAGATCTTCTTCGTCTCCTTCGGTAATCAGGCGTACGAACTCCTTTTCGCCGAGTGTGTTTTGTGGGAACTGCGAAAGCAGGTACTTTACAACCTCGTTCGACAGGCACGCGATGCGGAGGCCTCGCAGATATCGCTCTTGGAGGTGGCCTGCAGGGGCAGCCAGCGATTTCTGGTAGAGGGCTGCCACCACCTCCTTATCCCCGGCATAGCGCGCGAGCCCTAAGTCGATAAGTGGTTCACCTCTCGCCAGCAGGCTCTTTTCTAGGTCTTCATCCCCCCCGCCGAACGCGCTTTTCTTCAATTCATCGCCATATTTATCGAGTTCAACCAGGACCTGTTCCGGACGTGCGACGATAAGGCGCGCCTCCCTAATGCGTGCCTCCGTGTTTTCGGTAGCCATACAGGACTCCTTCTTTCTCGTTCAAGGCATTCTTCGCTGTTCACCGTAGGCCGCGCCGCTCATGTTGGCAAGAACAGATAAAGTGCGGCATCCGTCCTGGGCTCTAACGTGTTAGTTCAGGGTCCCCTGGAACGGTGGGTTCAAGTAAGCCGCTGCGCGGCAGTCTGGTTAGGTGTCACTCTCGTCAGGTGGCTTGAGGTTGTACTTAACTTGCCTTTGGTAGTACTGCCCGTGATAGAGAATCACGGATTCCTCGAACTTGTTGTGTCCGGCCTTCAAGCGATCGATGTGGAACTGCCAGAAGTCTTCGGTGTTCAGCATCTGACGGGCGACACTGGGCTTCATCGCGAAAAACTGATCTTGCGCTCGCGTGGTTTTGGTCCGTTCTTTGGTCTCAATGTGACGCCGTGCGTGGGCATGGCAGTCACGTGCGAGGCGAATACAGTCGCGAGCAGCGTATGGACGCACTGCAGTCGACGGGGATTGCACAGTGACGCCATCTTCTCCCACGTCCGTGTACATGGACGGCTCGCGACCGATCTTGAGGTGAACCATAAGCTGAACCGCCGCCTTGGCAGAGCTAGCTATATCGGAACTGGCCAGCAGCCAGGGGGTGAACGCGGCTGTGATTTTGGAAGAGTGATCCTCAAACGACTTTCGCACCTTGCTCGCCACCGCGGAGTTGGCCAGATCTCGGCTCCGGGCGTCAAACGCAAGGTGCGCCTTTCCTGTTTCCTCAATGGAAGCCACAGCCAAGAAATATGCACGCGCTTGATGGCCCTGCGCTTCAAGAAGCGCCGCTTCTTCGAGCAGTTCCGCCGCGTTCTGCAGGGCGGCGAGGCTATAGCGTTGAAGGAGATCGACCGTCAGCACGTAGGTGCGAAACTTCTGCATCGGTGGAGGAGGCGGGCGTGTGCTGGCACCTAACTATTGATTAGATGATTTCTGGATATCATCCTGCGCATTGATATCACAGGGCTTGTCTCGTGACAATAAGCCTTGTTTTGACGCATCGTCCAGCTGTATATCATCCCCATTAACAAGATACGCAGGCTTGGATGCCGTGACATGCTGACCTCCCCGCTGAACTGTCCCGCCGCTACGAAACCCTGCGGAGGCAGCAGGGTGTCGCAAGGGAATACCGGCCACACCATGCAAAGTGGCTGCGCTACTACTGGGATTGCCGCCACAAGTACGGCTTCGAACTGTGGGAGCGGCAGAGTTTTCCGCCTTTTGACGAGAAGCTGCGAACCAAGAATCAGTCTGTCTTCCAGCGCCAGCTTGACCAATGGCTGTTTTGCGGTAGCTCATGTTTACTCAACTGGAATCAATACATTGTAGGTGCAGTCGGTAACTGCACTGGCAGGGCCGTAAAGGAATCTGGTTAGGAGGACACCATTCCTCGGTGGCTCCAGTCTTGCCAGCTGTCTTCAAGTAGATTAACAGCTTCTCAACCTGAGAACGTGGGTTCCATTCTCATCAGCCGATCCAATGACTTCCTGAGCCGACCCTCGTCCCATCGCCCTCTATGGCGCAGGAACCGATACCGGCACCGTTTTCCCCCTATGGGGCGCCGGAAGTGCGTGCCTTGAAGTTTCTGCTGGTTCCGCCGATCTGTGCTACATCGACCCGCCTTTTAACTCTAAGCGGAACTATAACCAGATCTACAACAACACCGGCGACAGGGACGCTCAATCTTGCGGGCCAAAGAAGTTAGCGCCATGCACGGTGATCCGTATCAGCAAACTGCTGAGAGGATATGGGCGAGTGACCGCGCGTTACTTGCAGATCTTTATAACGGAACGTTAACTTACGGCGAGTACGCGAAAAAGCGGCAAGAAAATGCCGCCACTTTCGACGATGCTATTGAGCGTAAGCGCTCACTTGAGACACACCTTCTCCAGCCGCCTGGTGCAAAATGGGGTGAGTCTCTACCAGCTCCAACAACTTCTCGGGCATACGAGCCAGCACACGAGCAGCCTCTACGCCCATCTCACACCCAATCATGCGGCGCAAACGGCAATGGATATCTTGAACCGCTTGCAGCCACCACCGACCAACTGATGGTTTTATCAGCCTTGGCAGTTTTTGCGCATGCCCTGGGGTGTCGGCCCCTACACGCTCTGTGTGTCTACAAAACGAAGTTGTTGATTTACAAAGGCGGGGTTATAACCTATTGAGGGCTTTGATGAAAAAATCGTGTGCACCGCATTCGTAATCAGTAGGTCGGGGATTCCTCTCGCCGGCACCAGTAAAAACAATACCTTAAGACTGACAGACTTTTAAGGCTGTAGGCTATGTCCGCTAGCTAGGTGTCCGGATTTTGACGCAATCCGCCCGCAAACCGCTGCCATTGGACGACGTTTTCCTCGTTCATTGGTTAGGGGCGGGGTGGGGGTGCGCCCCGTTAATTATGCGGTGTATGTGGCCTTACCCCCAGCGACCGGTTGTACTCCTTCACCCGCTTCATCTCACGGTTGTACTGTTCCATCGCACGCTTATGCTGCTCCATCTTGGCCGCGTTCCGTGCGGCATTAGCCCTGATGCGATTTGCCTCAGCGTGGTTTAGCCCCTCCGCCGCGTGGTTCTGCGGGTCATATAGCGGGGACACGGGGATCTCACCGCGCTCATGCGAAGCAAGAACCGGCAGTGAGGTGATAACCAAAGAACAAAACAAAAACTTAAGATTATTCATTACATCCCTTTCCTTCATTTTCAAATAGTTAAAAAAGTACTTGAACACCCCTGGAACAACCTACTTTACGAACCCGTTGAGCGTCGCACCCGTGCCGACAAACCCGAGGGTGTTGAGCCAAGCCGCGATCGCGCTCGGCTTATCGCCGACCTTCATACGCGCACGGATTCGGACTGGCGCGCCTCGAAGATCTCACGGTTCTTTTCCTGCACGGGATCGAGCTTGCGGCGCTTGCGTCGTGGTGCTGGCACGTGATAGGTTACATCACCCAGCAAGGCCCTGATTCTCTTTGCCTGCGCTTGGGTAACCCACGCTTGAAGCAGCACCCACCCCTTGGACCTGAGTTTCGCCCTTCGCTTGGCTTGGCGTTCTGCAGCCGATAATGGCATGGGTCGGACCTCGGTAACGTTAAGATTTAATCTGCGAAGCAAGCCGCGCGCAGACGTCGCAGAACAGCCGCTTGCGGCTACACACACCTCCCTGGTGTACGTATGTATTCTTGGTGTAGTTCATCCTCGTGTTACACAGCACGCGGCAGAGGCCGTCAGGCCGCCGCAGGAACAGGTGCGTCTTTACCCCGCCGTCCGGTAAGCGGAGAAAGCCAGGCGTATGTATTCTCGGTGTCCGTAGGTGCAATCGTCGTCATAGTTTCCGCACCTCGGGTAACGTTTGTGACATATCACATTATAAGCCATGCTTGTGATATGTCACAACCCCTCCCTTACACGGCCGCTGTCTAATAGCCAGCGTTATGTTGGGTGGCCGACCACCGACCCTGGTTGGATAGGCAGCGCGGGACCGGAAACGAAGCCGGGAACGCACGCGGGCGGGAAAGCACAGCGCCGTGCGGGGACGCGGCGGGCTGGGCGATAGCTGAACCTGGCAGTGGCCCCGAGTAAGCGGCAACGAAGGGAGCTAAACCGACCGAAGCTGCCGAGCCGGTTGCGTAGCATCCGGTGGCGCTTGAGTTCTGCACGGCGCAGCCCGTTCGG
Source organism: Pseudomonadota bacterium (assembly GCA_030859565.1). Lineage (NCBI taxonomy): Bacteria > Pseudomonadati > Pseudomonadota > Pseudomonadota bacterium. The sequence goes on along the minus strand of JALZJW010000106.1, from coordinate 480 downwards.
AGCCGCAAGCCCTTGGGCGAAGGCGCCGCGCGATCAATTGCAAGCACGGGTTCGCTCGTGATCTCCAAATTAGAGATCGCATACTGTAGAGAGACGTTATTCGGCATTCCATTAAGCGGCGCGTCCGTAGTCGGCCGCCACATCTCGCGCACTCACCCCCTGGCCCTCACGGCGTTTCGGCAGACGCCGGGGCTGGTCCTTAATGCAGCAATCTCACGCAGGCGATCGATGTCTTCATTTACGTAAATTCTGCGCCCAGCGCTCTCACGCCCTGGCTCGAACAGCCCTTGGCGCTCCCATAGTGCGAGCGTGTTGACATGCTTGCCGAGCAAGCGCGCGACGTGCGTTCGCGAGAGTATTTTCTAATTCAAAGATGAGTCTGAAAGAAGGTAGTAAAGCCTGGCCTCCTAGGGTGAAAGAGTACTGGCCTCCGGGGATAGCTGGGGGCGTCGGGAGCCTGGGCGGTGCGACGACTGTTCA
>JALZJW010000105.1 GCA_030859565.1 Pseudomonadota bacterium | reverse complement strand
TGGTGCAGAGTGGCCGGTCGAGGTGGACGAGACGCTCGTCGGCGGCAAGACGCGGGGCAAAGGCCGCGGCGTTCACCACAAGACCTACGTCACAGGTGCCGTTGAGGTCCGCAAAAAGCGCGACCAGTCCATCTTGGCCACCAGTGCGTCCATGGACAAACCTGCACCGAGCCTGGCCAGGTGCCGTTACCGGTCGTTCGCAGACTTGCAACCCCAAGACTGATTCTTGGGTAAAGCTCGATACCGAAACCGGTCGGTTTATGGACCAGAAGTCCGATGAGGATCAGGCAGGGACGAATCACTCGCCGAAGCCTTCATCGAACGCATCGAAGGCAGCTGTTCCGGCGTCATGGGGCTGCCGCTCTGTGAGACTGCCGCTCTGTTAATGACGGTCGATATCGGAGTTTTGGCTACCGGGGCGACTTTCCGGGAGCCTGCCACAGTCGACGCGAATATAATTGTCACTTGGAATTTCAAGTCGATTGAAACTTTCAAAGAAACCCAGGGCTTATTCTGAGCACGCTGGCGCGACTCATTCTCTACGCTCAGGCCGTTCCGCTCGTTCGAACCGTTCTCTACGCTCTGGCCGCTCCGCCCGCTCGAATCGTTCTCTACGCTCGGGTCGTTCTAGTTTAACCCGCTCGAACCGTTCGCTGCGCTCAGGTCGTTCTAGTTTAACCCGCTCGAACCGTTCGCTGCGCTCAGGTCGTTCTAGTTTAACCCGCTCGAACCGCTCGCTGCGCTCAGGTCGTTCTAGTGTAACCCGCTCAACCCGCTCGCTGCGCTCAGGTCGTTCTAGTTTAACCCGCTCGCTACGCTCGGACCGTTCCGTACGTTCAATCCGCTCGCTACGCTCAGGCCGGCCCAATCGTGCGGCCTCGGGCCGTTCGGTTCTTTCCGTCGGCGTCTCGATCGGCTCTGATCGCTCTGCGCGTCCTCCCTGATCGACCTTCTCCGGCCGTATCATCCGACCCGTCTGTTCGATCTTATCCAGACGTGAATCCCGATGCTCGATTAACCTGGCCGCTGCCTGGCTCTCGAAGCTCTGGTCATGCTTTTCGGTGCCGTCATCTCGTTTGAGTGGTTTTAGTTGATCGAAACGATGTGCGTTATGGGAGGGTTGAGGGTGCTCTGCGGGCCTCGTTTGCGAGGCGAACTTCACTACAGATTCCCTCGAATTACGGCTCGCCGCGCGTTTCGCATGCACCGCAATTTCTAGGCTCTCGGGCCGTTCCAAACGCTCTATACGGTCCCGCCCATTCGCTGGCTCCGCAGACTCGCGTGCATCGTGTCCTGCGAGCGGATCGACGCGTCCTCTCTCAGCGGAATATTGAATATTTCCGCTATGTTTCGGGCTATTGAATACCCGATTTTGGTTGAGCACGGGCAATGCTTGCAAAGGAGGAAGAACATCCGACTGGTGCGGGGGTTGCCCCATTGACATCCATTGAAGAACGATATCTTCATTAGTGTTGCTCTCAGGCGGAAGACCGTAAAAGATGGGGATCTTGATCCCCCAATTCATCTCAGCGTCGTATGCCGGCAGGAAGTTGCTGTCCGTCCGTCGCTTTTCGGTATCTGTTCGATATCGATCGATCGATGGAATCAAGGCGACGGAAAACGCGATAAGCACTGCCGTAACCGCTAATACGTGACCACCTAAGTGTTCACGTAGCTTCATCCGCGCAAGATATGCGGAGGCCGCGGCGAAAAGGCGGCCGTGCCTTGTGTATAGCGCCACAGCCTCTCGGGGTAATTCCCTAAGCGATGCGTTTTCGTGCAACCATCGCACACCCTGCTGCTCAAAGCTCGATGGTTTCGCGGCTTTTTGAATCTTGCCGCTTTTCACATTTCCAAGAGCGAGCTCTTGGTACCACTTTCCCGGGTACTGTGCGCGCCTTGCCGGATCCGGTTGAAGGAGGTGGTCTACAAGCTGCAGGAATTGTTGCGAATACCGTCCGCGCCCCGCTTCGACGGCCGGGATAGAGATACCCACCGATCCTGTATCCGCATCTTTGATTCTCGCCCCACCGGCTGTGCTGACTGAGCCACTGATGGCGCTGAATAAAATCGCGCCCACGGCACGAATATCCGCCCAGGGATCAATTTGTTCGACCTTACCTAACGAACTCACATGCATCCACAACGGTCTATGCGCGATCGATCCGATTACCGCGACGCTAACGAGTAATACCGCGCTGCCATCTGGCCTAACAACGATATTCGCGGCACCCATATCGCGACAACTCAGCTTGAACTTATGGATCTCCGCCAATCCCTCAAGGATACAACGCAATATTTCCCGCAGCTCGGACTCTCCGAAAGTCACGCGCCTCGCCAGCATTTCCTCTAGGGTTCGTCCTTGTTCGTAGCCTCGGGCCATGTAGCCCGTGCCGTTGGTTTCGAAGACGTCAAGTACTTTGGCGATGTTGGGATGATTTAATCGCTCGAGGTTTTCAGCTTCACCGATAAAAATTTCCAACCCGCGATTAAAATCTGCGATGGACGAGTCGTGACACAAAACGACCATCCCATCAGCCCCGCGCCGTGCAAGCCGCGCTGGGAAGTACTCTTTGAGGACAGCCGGTCTATTTTCTTTTTGATGCTCGCAGAAATAGGTGATAGTGTCCGGGTTTTGGCCCGCAACCTTTGTCACGCGGTACCAAAGCAATTCCTCGCCCGGATAAGAATCTTTCTCAAGCGTATGCCGATCGGCAAGAGCAAAAAAATTGGGGGCAACCGTAGCCATAGACCTACTCCTTCCGACAATGATGCTCTACCCGGGTGCAATTGCACCCATCACCCCCTCCGAACGTAGCTTCTTCTATTATTGACATAGGCGCAAGCGGTTTCTTTCTTCCGGCGGATAGATGAACGACTATTTAGAATTGGACATCAGAGAACTCCGACACGCTGAGTCCCTGAATCCCTAGCTCTTCTCGAGGTGAAAAGAGCAAAGGCGTTTTTTTGGGAACAGATGCCGCTGCCGGAACGTGGCTCGGCGCGCCGGGCTCAGGGTGTATATTTAATTTGCACTCCGCCCCCTTCATCCGGACTGCCGTCCGTAAAACCGACCACCCCATAACCGGTGAACGACCAGGTCGGATTGAATTTCCACGTGAAATAGGGCGAGAACTCGAGTGCATCGTCCGCCGCGGCTGAAGCATTCTCCTGCCAGTCCAAAAACGCACCGCTCGTTAGCTGATCGGTGAATTTGTATGCTAAGCCGCCAAAGGCAAAGAATACGTTATCCAGAGGAACTCCAGGCGCATCACCTTTAAGTTTGTACCCAAACCCGGCAAGCGGGGTGAGCATGCCAAAGCTTTCGGAGACATCCGCTTGGAAGATGTAGTCATAGGAACCTGTTCCCAAACCGCGGCTTTCATCGGCGGTAGGAAATTTGACCTTAAAAGTAAGATCAATGAAGGGGATAAGGCTGGTCGGCGGTGGTTCGAAGCTATACATAACGCTTGCCACCACATCACCGATGCCGGTTTCTGTGGTTCTAGGAGCGGACGTCGGTCCTACGACGAGTGGTCTACCGTCGCCGACCACCACGCCACCGGGCCCGGTGATCTCCAAATAGGGCACGGTTAAGCGGGCGGTCAGAGGAAACCATTCGTATCTGAACAAAAACGGGACATACCAGATATCCGTGTCTTCAGTATCTCCGTAGTCTCCTGAGCTGAAGTCGAAACCGGTACTGAAGCTGAAAACTCCTGGCCCAGTATCGATAGCATGTGAACGCATGCCCGTCAGCGCGAACGCGAGACCTACAAAATAGGCGTGACGTTTTGAAAGGCAACGACATGGTCTCTTTTTCAAACCGATGAACTGCTCAATCGCCATTTCCGATCTCCTTACCTGCGGTGAGTTTAGAAACCCAAGAGGTCGAAGCTGACCTTCATCCCCGCATGCTCGAAGGCTGTGGGTGTAATAGGTGAATAGCGCCAAGGCCGCGAGCCCGGCCGAATCGATCGCATGGGTATAGGAAGAATAAACGCCCTTTTTCGTCGAAAGAAACAGTACTGATGGACCTTGGAATTGTCAATCACGCGAATCTCGGTCCAGAACCGCGGAATTTTCGGGCCATTGCATCCTCGGCGCGCCAAGCAGGCCCTTCCCTGGGCCTGGCTTTCATCGGCCCGAGGTACCAAATTTCAGGACCGTTTGCCGTCTCGCGCGAGCGCGAGAAACTGACCTTGCTCCCCGATGCCGAATCTTTTCTCAAAGCCGGGCACCTCATACCGGACACACGATTGGGAATCAGGCAGGGACGAATCGGTAGCCGATGCCTGTCTCAGTGATCAGTTGCTTGGCCCGTCCCGGATCATCTTCGCGTTTTTGCCGCAGGTGCCCCATGTAGATGCGCAGGTCGTGGGAGAGCGCCGCCAACAGCGTGTTCCGCAGCCGCTCGGATTCCATCTTGATCAGCGTGTCCTGGGCGACCGATACAAAATGGATGCGTTCGAGCGCGATCGCGGCCAACGCCGCGAAGGTGTCGAGCAGCGGCGTTGCTCGGGGATCATGAGCAGGCGCGCTTTGCTCGGCTCGACCACCAGCACGCCACGCACCCGCATGGGCGCCTTGAGCGGCAGATAGAGCTGCGAATTCGCCGGCAGTGTGTCGGTGCCGCTCCGGCCGGCTCGTTCTTGTCGTAGCACCACTGCGCCACCGCCAAGTCGTAGGCCGGCACTGCGCCATGCGCGGCCGGCACTTCCAGCTTGCCGGACAGATCGGGCAGCAGGATCGCTGCCTTGGCGCGGAAACTCGACTCCACGAACTTATCGCTGATCTCGACCACCTGTGTCTCGACCAAGGCCGAGGACAGCGACTTGGCCATCTCGCTTAGGCTGCGGGCACGCTCTTCGCGATAGCCTGCCACCCGCGCTTGATAGCGCAACCCGGCGGTGAGATGTCCGGTTACCAGACCGACAATCAACATGACTGTAAACGTGAACAGGTACTGTACATTGCTGACCGCGAAGGTGAGCCGCGGCGGCACAAAGAAGAAGTCAAACGAGGCGACGCCTAGCACGGCGGCAAGCGCCACCGGGCCGCGCCCGAACCGGTAGGCGATGAACACCACGCCGAGCAGGAACAGCATCACGATGTTGGCGAGATCGAAGTAATGCCGCAGCGGCGTCGCGAACAGCGTGATCGCGGTGCAGGTCAGCGTGGCGTACAAAGAACCAAAAAAAGGCGCGTCGCACGTTTGCCGTCCTCGCGCGGCTCCACCTCAGCGCTGGTCTCACGGCGCGCGCGATCTTCCTCTCGCGCCACAGTCAGGAAATCGATGTCGGGCGCTTTCGTGCCAAGGCGCTGGCTGAACGGCTGTCGTTCCCACCAGCGGAGCCGCGCGCGCGTGCTGCGCCCCACGACGATCCGGCCGAGATTGTTGCGCCGCGCGTAATCGAGCAGAGCCTCGACCTCATCCTGCGCCGGGAGGGTGGCCGTTTCCGCTCCCAGATCCTGGGCGAGCTTCAGCGTTTTAAGTATGGCGCGCCGCCGTGGCTCCGGCAGGCGTTGCAGCTCGGGGGTTTCCACGTATACGGCGTGCCAGGCGCTGTCGAGCTTGGCGGCCAGACGCGCCGCCGTGCGCACCACCTTTTCGTCCACGTCACTCGGACCGATGCAGGCGAGCAGGGTGTCGCGTGTGTGCCAGACCCGTGCTTCCGTGGTGGTGCGGCGGAATGCCCGCATCTGATCGTCGACGCGGTCGGCAGTCAGTCGCAGCGCCAGCTCGCGCAGCGCGATCAGATTTCCCTTGCGGAAAAAGTTCTGGATCGCGCGCTCGGCCTGCTCCGGCAGATAGACCTTGCCCTCGCGCAGCCGCACCAGCAGATCGTCCGGCGGCAGGTCGACCAGCACCACCTCGTTCGCCTCGGTACATCCGGCGAGCGAGTCGCTCGGGTCCGCGGCAAGCGCGGCGCGGCCGCTCGCTGATCGCGCCGCACATCCCGCCGCCGTCGTACCGTCCCGCGCCGATGGCGGCTTTAGCAACCTCAAGACCTGGCTCAACGGAACGCATCACGGCATTGAGGCGAAGTATCTCCAGAGCTATTCGGACGAGTTTGTATTTCCCTTCAACCGGCGCAACACGCCGATGGCGGCATTCCAAACCTTGCTCGCGATCGCTACCCAGACAGCGCCGCAAACCCTGCCGGAACTGGTCAACCGTAGAAGCATTTTGGTTCAATTGCAAGCGAGTGCTCCAGCGGGTAGTGTCTTAGTTTGAATTTTGGCTTCCGACCCTGAGCGGTTGCTCAACTAGCCCGAATTCAGACACTCAGTATTTCAAATCAGCGGACGCCGAAGACGGTCTTCTGGAATGAAGGTTAACCGCGCGAGAAGCGTCGCGGATAGGCGATGGCAAGCCCGGCCTTATGCTCTTCTGTCATCCCTTCGGCGAGGCCATCGAGCCACGCAAGCAAGTCGTCCCAGTTGTTCAAGCTGAAGACCTTGGTTCCGTAGGTCTGCTCCAAGGCCACTGTGGGCTTGGCCACAAGTTCCGCCATCGGCGTATCCATCACGAAGGCATCGCAGTAGGGCGCGTAGGTGGATATGTGGCTGACGTCGTAGAAGAAGCCAGCAAGGCGCTTCAGCGCACGCTCTTTGTTCGTATAGGCGCCCCTTTTGACCATGTCCTTCAAGGTTCCATAAATACGGGCCGACAGCTTGTGGTGCGGAGTCTCTTTGAAGTGCTCCGACTGCATAAGGAACATGGCGCAGAGACGTTGACGCTGGTCGTTTGGAACATCGGTCGGAGTGACACGCAGCATTGTTTCCACCACAGTTGATGCGACCGGTGCATTGAACTGTGCCTCGTAGTCGCCGGCAGCGATGCGGGCTACGTAGTCAAGGTAGAAGTCGATGTACCTTTTCCCGGAAATGCTGTACTCATCCTCAACATCTCGCTCAAAGGTCGTGGTCAGGGTTCGCCAATCGTCGAAAAAGCCGACCAGGCTTTCAATGGATTTGCCTTTTAATTCTCGGATTAGTTCGATATCTCTGGTGTATTGCCCAACCTCAATACGGAAGGAACTATCCCAACCATGGACGTCATTTCGCAGCACGTCGCTTTCAGCTAGTTCGTACGCAGCCGGCGCGTGTGCAAGCCAAGCCCTAAATGCCTTGATAAGCTGGATGCGATCTACCTTGAATGCCGCGATGAACGAGTGACCGCGAGAGGTGGCCTTGATGAATTTGAACAGTTCATCGCGGCGCGACCATTGGTGGGTTTCGTCTTTGTGTATGGACGAGTACGGGACTACGAGCAGTTGCAGCGACGTGGCTCGTTCGATTCGAGCCGCAGCGTCGAGAAAACGCTTCTCCTCCCCGCGGAACGCGTGGGAGAAGAAGAACTGGTCCAGGTACAGAATCTTCTTACGCAGCTTCGGTAGCGGCACGCGTTCGGAATAGCGGCAAGACTTGCAGCCCAGGTAGACGTACTTGCCGCCGAAGACGTCGACGTTGCCGAAGTAGTCCTTGTGGCCACAGCCAGGGCAGTCGCCGAGTACGTGGGACACAAGTGCCATGGCTTTTTGTTGGCACGTCCGTGTTGAATGGTTGTTAGGGCTCGGCCCCTTGCAGGGTCAAGCTGGCTGCCCGAATCGCCTGACGGAAGACCACGAAAAGCAGAACCAGGAGATCTCTTTCCGCCAATTCAGACGGATTGAATGTACCTTGCCTCCCAGTTGCCACATAAGCCTTAATGCCTTCTCGGAGCCGCTCAGACAAGCCGTTGTAGATGTCCATCACCTTCTTCTTTTCAATGTTCGCACCGAGGTCGTGGGCAAAGTTGTTTCTCAAAGTCCCGATCCTCTTCAACGGTAGTCTCATGTCGTTTGGAAGGCCACACGAAAGCGCAAGCTCAATTTTTCCTCGATACCCAATCCTTGACCAATCGCATCGCTCCTTGAATGGAAGAGACATTGATATCAGTTCTATCAGTTGATGCTCGACATGAAGATGGCCTTTCAGCACCAAACCCACGTCATCCTCTCGCATGAGGTCCTCGGAAAACTGCTGGTCTGGTATTTCCATGAGCCCTAATGGAGATCTCAGCGACCGGCCGCTTTTTGGCCGGTCCGCTGGAGCGGTTTGATACTAATTGAGGCCCCCCTCCCGCGACTTTCGGGCTTCGTAGGATAACCCTGCCATCCCACAAGTGGTTTCACTTAATGCGAAGGAGGAGGCCAAATGAAATTCTATACCGAACAACACAAGTATTACTGTGGTATCGATTTACACGCGCGCTCAATGTACGTCTGTATCCTCGATAACGAAGGCAATACCCTGGTACATCAAAACATGAAAACCTCTCGCCAGGCGTTCTTGGTCGTGATTTAGCCCTACCAGGAAGACCTGGCGGTCGCCGTCGAGTGCATCTTCACCTGGTATTGGATCGCCGATCTCTGCCGTCAGCAGGGCATTGCCTTTGTGTTGAGCCACGCGCTTTACATGACTCGCCGGTGATGGCGCTCTCGTGGACGCGACGCCCTCGATGACCTCGCCGTCGGCCGGGATCATGTCGCCGGCCTCGGCCAGCACCACGTTGCCGCGCCGCAGGTCCGCGCCCGGCAACAGATCCACCGTGGCGCCATGGCGCGGCTCGCGCAGCTTCTTGGCCACCACGAACTTCTTGGCACGGCGCAGCGCCGCGGCCTGGGCTCGGCTCCGGCCCTCGGCCAGCGCCTCGGCGAAATTGGCGAACAGCACCGTGAACCACAGCCACAGGGTCGTGACGCCGATGAACCACGCCGGTGCTTCGCCCTGACCACCGAGCGCCTGCACCCACAACCCGGTGGTGAGCAGGCTGCCGATGAAGACGATGAACATCACCGGGTTCTTGAACTGAACCCGCGGGTCCAGCTTGCGCAACGTGCCGACCAGGGCCGGCGTGACCAGGGTCGGATCGAACATGGAATGTCTTTTTGTCATCATATTGGTCACCTCAGTTTCCGGCCCACAGGATTAGATGCTCAACCACCGGCCCGAGGGCCAGGGCCGGGATATAGGTTAGCGCGCCCACCAGTAGTACCGTGCCGACCAAGAGTCCCACGAACAGCGGCCCGTGCGTAGGCATGGTGCCGGGTCCGTACGCCAGTCGTTTCTTCGCCGCGAGCGAGCCGGCAATCGCCAGTACCGGCACGATCACGGCGAAGCGTCCGAACCACATGGTGAGCCCGAGCCAGCCGTTGTAGAAGGGTGTGTTGGCGCCCAAGCCCGCGAAGGCGCTGCCGTTGTTGTTGGCCGCTGAGGAAAAGGCATACAGGACTTCCGAAAAGCCGTGCGCACCCGGATTGAAAATCGTCGACTTGCCGGCACTGGCCATCACCGCGATCGCCGTGCCGAGCAGCACCAGCGCCGGCGTCATCAGGATCGCGATCGACACCATCTTCATGTCGAAGGCTTCTATCTTCTTGCCGAGATATTCCGGCGTGCGGCCGATCATCAGCCCGGCGACGAACACCGCCATGAGCGCGAACACCAGCATGCCGTAGAGACCCGAACCGACGCCGCCGAACACGACCTCGCCCAGTTGCATCATCCACATCGGCACGAGACCGCCGAGCGGCGTGTAGGAATCGTGCATGGAATTTACCGACCCGTTGGAGGCGGCGGTGGTCGCCACCGCCCACAGCGCCGAGGCGCCGATGCCGTAGCGGGTCTCCTTGCCTTCCATGTTGCCGCCCGATTGCGTGTCGGAGGCCTGGCTATCCACACCGAGCGCCGCGAATTTCGGGTTACCCTGTTGCTCGAACGTCATGGCCGCGATCGCGGCGCCGACGAAGATCACCGTCATCGCCGCCAGCACCGCCCAGCCTTGACGGGTATCGCCCACCGCTTTGCCGAAGGTGTAACACAACGCCGCCGGGATCAGCAGTATCGCCAGCACTTCCAGGAAATTGGACAACGGCGTCGGGTTCTCGTACGGATGCGCGGAGTTGACGTTGAAGAAGCCGCCGCCGTTGGTGCCGAGCTGCTTGATGGCGATCTGCGAGCCGGCCGGCCCCATCGGCAGGGTCTGCTTGGTTGTTGTCAGGGTTTCACTGACCGGCTGGCCCGCGGCGTCCTTCACCGGCTGCCCGGAGGCGTCGTAGGTCGTCGGTTCGATCGTGGTGACTTCCTGGTAGGCGGAGAAGTTCTGGACGACGCCCTGGCTCACCAATACCAACGCCAAGACAAATGACAGCGGTAACAGCAGGTAGACCGTGGTGCGATAGAGATCGGCCCAGAAGTTACCGATGGTCTGCATTGAGTGACGCGCGAACCCGCGGATCGGGGCGAACACCACGGCGATGCCGGCCGCGGCCGAGACGAAGTTCTGCACCGCCAGGCCAAGCATCTGGGTAAGATAGCTCATCGTCGCCTCGCCGCCGTAGCCCTGCCAGTTGGCGTTGGTCACGAAGCTGATGGCGGTGTTGAAGCTCGAGTCCGGGGTGACGTTCGGCATCTGCTGCGGATTGAGCGGCAGCCACAACTGCAGGCGCTGCAGTGCGTATACCACGATGAATCCCACCAGGCTGAACACCAACACAGCCAGTGCGTACTCACGCCAGTTCATTTCGTCTTTGATGCCGCACAAGCGGAACACGCCCTTCTCGAGCCGCGCGAGCGGCTGCCAGCGCGGCGCTCCCATCAATTTGGCCATGTACAGGCCGAGCGGCTTGACCGCCGCCAACAGCATGACCAGGTAAACCGCCAACAGCAACCAGGATTGGGCGGTCATTTAGAGATCCTCCGCCTTAACGAGCGCGTAGACGATGTAGCCCAGTAACAGCACCGCGACCACGGCACCGATAACATAGATCGCACTCATATCATTTCCTCCGAGGCATCAGCCGCTCGCAACCGACTGCAAGCGCAACGGTTAAAAGAAAGAACGCGCTGATCAACGCACACCAGACGATATCCATAGGTCCTCCGGCTTGAATGACACGGCGCGAAGACTACCAACTTGGGCACCAAATCGGTGAAAAGAATAGGGGCTAGGGTATAAAAATGGTGTAAACGCCCGGACCCCCAGGCGCTGCTTAAGGGTCTGATCGAGGAGGGCGGCCCGGCGGCCCGCGACCCGCCGGGGGGGGGTCGCGTCGGGCCGGGCGCGGAACAGGATCCACAGCGCCGCCGGCAGGGCGGTGAAATCGGCCAGCATCGAGAGCACGCCGCTTCGGCGGGCAGCCATACGGCGGAACGCCAAAAAGCGGCTTCCGCTCTACTTTTACGCCTTACGCGCGTTAGAATTGAAGCATCGAAATACTCGTGGCGAGAAGCAATCATGCAAAATGCTTATATCGTGACCGGAAGAATGACCGATGCACGCACCGTGACACTGGACGAAGATCTGCCGCTGCCGCCGGAACGGGTGCGATTGGTGGTCGAGCCTCTCTCGACTTCGGCTCACCGACCCTACCGAGACGTCATGGCGGTGATCCGTGAGCGGCAAGCTCGGCGAGGCCATCAGCCGAGAACCCGCGAAGCGGTCGATGAATACCTGCAACGGGAACGGGAGAGCTGGGAGGAATAGTGCGTATCTATCTGGATGCCGCACCCGTTATCTATGCCGTCGAGCAGTTGCCTGGATTTGCGGCCCTCGTCGACTAACGCTTTTCTACCACGGGTGCCGTACTCGTCGCCAGCGACCTGACTCGTATGGAGTGCCGCGTAAAACCGCTCCGTGACAACGATGCCGATTTGCTCGGAGACTATGACCGGTTCTTCGAGGAAGCTCTCAACGAATGCGTTGCACTGACGCGCCCGGTACTCGCTTTGGCGACTGACATCCGGGCGCGATATGGATTCAAGACACCCGATGCCATCCACCTCGCCGCATCCGTCACAAGCTGTTGCGATCGATTTCTGACCAACGACCGTCGGCTGGAACATTTTTCTGGTATCGGGATGGATGTGATCCAAATCAAGCCCTGAGTCACTGTAACGGGCAACCCGATGCCTGCCTATCCAGGCGCTGCTCAAAGATCTGATCGAGGAGGCGGGCCCGGTGGCCCGCGAGACGCCGGCGGGTCTGCGTCGGGCCGGGCGCGGAACAGGATCCACAGCGCCGCCGGCAGGGCGGTGAAATCGGCCAGCATCGAGAGCAGGAAGGCGAGCGCGGCGAGCAAGCCGAACTCGCGCATCGGCGGCAGCTCGGCCAGCATGAAGGCGAGGAAGCCGCCGGCGTTGATCAGCGTGGCGAAGAGGATGGCGCGCCCGGCTGCCTGTAGCGTGTGCCGCATCGCCTGCTCGACCGTGCCGTCCCGCCGCCCCTCGATGTAGTGGTAGAAGAAGTGGATCTGATCGTTCACCGACGCGCCCAGCACGGTCGAGGCGATCAAGATGGTGGCGATGTTCAACATCAGGCCGGTAGCGCGCATGAACAGGAACATCACCAGGATGGCGAAGATCGACGGGATGATCGCCATCAGCCGTGCGAGGTCGATGGCGAGGCTCTCGACCGCCGGGTTTTGCCCCGCCTGTGGCGCCCGGCGCAGGGCAGAAACTGCCGCTCACCTTGTCGATCACGTCGCTGAATGCATCAGGTGATTGACCAGGCGACCTGGCTTCGTTAAAGTAGTGCTGAACACTACTTAGGGAACGATGCACATGAAGATTATCTCCGCCGGTGACGCCAACCGGCATTTCTCCAGTGTGCTGCGCGAGGTCGCTAAGGGCGAGACCGTTATTGTGACCTCGCGCGGCAAACCCGTGGCCGCCATTGGCGCCTTGCCCCGCGATGAACCCCTGCGCCGCTCCGCCCGGCAAACCCTGCTGCAACGTCTACGGACCCAACCCGCCACCGGCCAACGCGCCTGGACGCGCGCGGAACTCTACGAGGACCTCGCTTGAGGCTCGCGCTCGATACCAATATCCTTGCCTATGCCGAAGGCGTGGGGGAGGAGGCGCGCTTTGTAGCGTCGCTCGAACTGATCGCCGCGCTACCCGTGGACAGTGTGGTGTTGCCCGCCCAAAGCTTGGGCGAGCTATACCGGGTGCTCACGGCTAAGGCCAGGCGCGAATCTCGGGCCGCACGGGCGGCGATCCTGGAATGGTCGGACACCTTTGTCGTGGCCGATTCTACCTGGACCGCGTTTCAATCCGCGCTGGATCTGGCGAGCACCCACGCCTTGCAGATCTGGGACGCCCTGATCCTCTCGGTCGCCGCCGAATGCCAATGCCGCCTATTGCTTACCGAGGATTTGCAGCCAGGCTTTGTTTGGCGCGGCGTCACGGTGGTCAATCCCTACGCGGCACCTGCGCACCCGCTGCTTCAACGGGTTTTGGAGGCCCGTTAATAGCATGGTCATAAGCAGGACGGGCACGGCCCGGGGCTTCCCTCACCCGACCGCGCTGCGCCGGGACGACCGGGCGCTGCTCAAGGGTCTGATCGAGGAGGCGGGCCCGCTGGCCTGCGACCCGCCGGCGGGTCGGCGTCGGGCCGGGCGCCGAACAGGATCCACAGCGCCGACGGCAGGGCGGTGAAGTCGGCCAGCATCGAGAGCAGGAAGGCGAGCGCAGCGAGCAAGCCGAACTCGCGCATCGGCGGCAGCTCGGCCAGCATGAAGGCGAGGAAGCCGCCGGCGTTGATCAGCGTGGCGAAGAGGATGGCGCGCCCGGCCACCTGCAGCGTGTGCCGCATCGCCTGCTCGACCGTGCCGTCCCGCCGCCCCTCGAGGTAGTGGTAGAAGAAGTGGATCTGATCGTTCACCGACGCGCCCAGCACGGTCGAGGCGATAAGGATAGTGGCGATGTTCAGCATCAGGCCGGTAGCGCGCATGAACAGGAACATCACCAGGATGGCGAAGATCGACGGGA
>JALZJW010000104.1 GCA_030859565.1 Pseudomonadota bacterium | reverse complement strand
CGTCGCCAAATTTCCAGGAATAAGAGGTTATATTACCGGTCGAGCTATTGGTGAAGTTAACCGCTAAGGGGGCGGTGCCCGAGGTGGGGCTGGCGGTGAAATTGGCAACCGGTGCCGCCGCTGACGCTGTGATGGTCGTTGTAGCGGTACTGCTTCCACCTGGGCCGGTGACGGTCAAGCTCACAGGATACGTGCCAGGCGTCGAGTAGGTTTTCGCGCCCGAGGTGGCGGTGCTGGTTGTGCCATCGCCTAAGGTCGAATACCGGGTGCTGATAGTACCTGTGGAGGTGTCGGCGAAGGTGACGGTCAATGGGGCCACGCCGAAGGTGGGATTCGCACTAAAGCTCGCTTTCGGGGCAGTCGTGGAAGATATGGTTTTGCTCACCTCATTCGAGTAACCGCTCCAGTTTGTTTTGGACGTGTCATATGCCCTGACGGCGAAATAATAGGGCCCGTCTGGAAGGTTCGCGAACGTGTAACCGGTCTGGTTACCGACATCGACATTAGTGGTGTAATTACCGCTGGTCTGGCCGTAATGGAGTTGATAGCCCCCGAGTGCGGACTCAGTATTGGCATCCCAGGCCAAAGAGACTTGGTCAGCGTAAACGTATGTAGTACAGAGAAATAACATGATTCCCAACATCATCATTGAACCTAAAGTTCTGATGAAGTTGAGGCGTGACGTATTGCTAAGCATTAGGACCTCCGTGTTCCTTGATTACCGATATGCGCCTAGCGAAACGCCCAGCACACTAGGAGGTACTGTTTGATCGCCTGGCAACCCTGCGACCATGCCCTCGAGAATTGAGGGTTTAGGCCAGTAGCTTTGCGCCCCATCCTTTCAGATGGTTTGCCTTTTTCAGTGCTCTCTACTTTCTTGCGGTCGATCCCCCTCTCGCGAACAACACAAAAACAGATGGCATGGATGTATCCGCGTCCTATACTGAAAACTTTAGTAGGGTGGTGGCGTTGTTATTTCACGACGAATCGTTCTTGGCGGCCAAGCATTATCGATATCAAAGCCGGCCTTTCACTACGCCGCGTACTTAGCGCCTAGATCTCGAGTGCCTGCTGGGATCGGCAACACAGGAGTGGATATTGAGTGTCGTTGATCGCAAACGCCAAATGGACGCCAATAAACCCGCCGACAATTGCTGTAAAACCTCCGGAATGTTGTGATAATTTGAGGTAGATCCGGTTGTCTGAACGGCAAATTGGGTTCGTTAGGTGGTGAACCGCTGCCGCGATATTCTTACCGCTTGGAGATGCATCGAGTTATGTGAATGGTCCTTAGTTTGCTTACCTAGGGAGGGGAGGGGCTTAGAATTGAATGAGAATGTATTTAAGCTGTGGGGGTTAGTAATCGGAACGGGTGAAAAAGCACGTGCTCTATTACGTTTAATACGTTTAAAGATTAATGTCTGATGATGGATTTGCTAGTTCTGATGCAAACGGCTGACATGCTCATTTTTGGAAAGGATTCACGGTAGATTCTATAGAGATTTGTCAAGGTGTTCGCCTAAGTAGTTTCTTCTGGCGTACATGGACGACATGATTCCCTTAGAATGGGTGTCAGGCATACTAAATTCTTGAAAGAGCAAGTACCGTGGTGTAGGTGATTGGCTCGCCCGGCGATTGATGTTTATGGCAAGCGATCCATTAAGATCCTATACTGATACGGCCTCTCCACAGATTATGTTTAACCACAGAAATAGCATAGCCGTCATGCCCAAAAAACACACCGAGATTTACACCAAGAGTTCTAATGGTTCATCATCCAAAGGGTACTTTCGATTGCTTCGAAAATTATTCGTTTGTGTAGTTGCGCCTACATGCGCGGTCCTTATTACCTCCTGTAGTTTTTTTTCTGATAGATCTGCGATCGCGTTAAATGATTCAGAGCAGCGCAATTATGAGTATCTAATAGGCCCGGGTGACAAGTTAAACATCTTTGTGTGGCAAAACCCTGAAGTCTCGACCAAGGGCATACCAGTGCGGCCGGATGGCAAAATCGCCGTGCCCCTTGCGGGGGACGTCATCGCCAGTGGGAAAACATCAAAGGAATTCGCTCAGGATATTAAGAACGCGATAGCGGACTATATTCGCGATCCCATCGTGACGGTAACAGTCGTTAGTTTTATAGGCCAATACGCCGAGCAGATCAGGGTGGTCGGTGAAGCAGTTAAGCCCAAGGCATTACCCTATGGGAACAATATGACCTTATTAGACGTCATGATCCTCGTTCAAGGCCTTACGCCATTTGCCGACGGGAATAGGGCCAAACTCGTTAGGACGGTTAACGGCAAAGACGTCGAAACGACGGTCAGATTAGAAGACCTTCTACAGACGGGTGACATGAGCGCCAATGTTAAAGTGCACCCCGGCGATGTTCTTATCATTCCTGAAGCTTGGTTTTAATAATAGTTCTGACGGCCTTGTTGCAGTTTAGCTGGGACGAATAACCATGGATGAGATGTTGGAACAACTGAAGATCTATCTGCGAATGGTGTGGCGCCACCGTTGGATCGCTTTGACCTGTGCATTCGTTGTGTGTCTAGTCGGATGGATTGGAGTAGCTATAATTCCGAATAAGTACGAATCGACAGCTACGCTCTATCTCGAAAAGACGTCACTGTTGAAGCCTCTGCTTAAAGAGGTTGTTGATCAGAGTTCTGCAGCCGATGAAATGGCTGCCATGATGCGCCACGCGTTATTAGTTAGGCCGAACTTGGAGCGACTGGCACGAGCAGCGGGGGTCGATAAAACAACAGTCACACTGTCTGAATTTGATTTGGCGATTAATAAAATAAAGGGCTCGATCGAGATTACTTCGATCGCTGATCAACAGGGCGTTTATGGCATCGCGTACCAGCACACGGATCCGCGGGTAGCGCACTCTGTTGTGCGGACTACGGTCGATATATTTAAGGAAACGCCCACCAATAATGCCGATATTGCTCAGCGTTTTATTAGAAAACAGCTTAAGGAATACGAGACCAAACTGCAGAAAGCGGAACAAAGACTCAAAGAATTTAAAGAAAAGAATATGGGTTTGATGCCCGATGATGGGCGAAGCTACTATGCCAGGCTGGAAGACGCAAGGAATCTATATAGAAGCGCCGTGCTTGATTTAAATGAAGCAGAAAATAGCGCAACGTCTATCCGGGCTCAGCTGAACAGTGCTAAAACTGCTTCTGGTAACGCACTGGAAGCCGGCGGTGTTCAGAATCCTGTCTTTGAGCAAGTAAAGGCGCAACAGACAAAACTTGCCGAATTGCAACTGAAGTTTACCGATAAACACCCGGACGTGATCGCCGCCAAAAAGCTACTGGACGATATGATCGCAAAAACCTCCAGGGAGGCGAGAGATCCAGTGTCCACCGGCGAACGAAACCTAAACTCTCTCGATTATGATCCGGCTTATCAAGGTTTAAAGCTTCAGCTCAGTAAGGCCGAGGCGAACGCCGCCGCATTGCGAGAGCGTGTTACAGAATATAAGCGTCGCATTGATGCCTTGGAGCAAAATATCGAAACCATACCGCAGGTGGAAACGGAATTGGTAAGTTTGAATCGAGACTATGCAGTGCAACAGGACAAATACCAAAAGCTCGCCGAAGGGCGAGAGATCGCGGCGCTATCTGATAAGGCGGGAAGCGGGAAGGTGAAGGTCGTGGAACAGCCTCGGTTACCGAGGACTCCCATTGGGCCCAATCGATTCGTTTTCAGTGCTGCGGTGTTTGCAATCGCGGTGGCATCCGGGCTAGCGCTGGCGTTGGCCCTCGCGCTTAGTAAACCGGTGATATATACACGTAGAGGGTTGGAAAAACTAGTAAACATACCCGTTCTCGGTACCGTATCTTACAATGCTGGCACCGGTAACCTTAAACCGTACAAGCCGTTTCTAGACCTTTCTTTCTTTTTTGGTATTAGTGTGTTGTTGGTGCTTTATGTGACTCTCAATGCCATGTACTTGCTAAGAGTTGATGTACTTATGAATTTAGCGGGATTTGGTATCGTTGGATGAGTGGTTCAAGGAATATCAATGCGTGGTTAGCGAATGCCTGGCTGTCTACGGTGCGAGGATGACATGAATCTAATCGAGAAAGCCGTTTCGGAGTTTTTCAAAGAACCCGCCTTAGACGCGGTGAATCACGATGCGGCTTTTCTTCGCGCCGCCCACCCACCTGTGCTAGAGGAATATTCTTCGCCGCAATTCACCGCAAAACAGCAAACGAGCTTGGATTTTAACAAGCTCAAGCAACTGGGTATGATAACGCCCGATGAGCCAAGCAGCCGCATCGCTCTAGAGTTACGTCATATAAAGAGTCGGTTATTGAGTGGGCCGATTGAGACGATGAACGGGTTGCATAATGATCATTGCCAAAACCTGATCATGATTACAAGTTCACGAACCGACGAGGGTAAGACGTTTTTATCAATTAATCTTGCGATCAACCTCGCGATGGAAGTTGACCGCAGAATCGTTTTGGTTGATACCGATGTTACAAAAGGCAACGTAGCTAAAATTCTGGGGATAGAGGCAAAGCTAGGCCTGACGGATCTACTTGTCACTCCCAACCGAACACTGCTCGATGCTCTAGTGGGAACAAACATTAATGGATTGCACGTCATCCCCGCGGGGGCAGGAATCGCGAATGTCGCTGAACTATTTTCAAGTCAACGAATGATCAATCTATTAAGAATGATGGCCCGGCAGTTTGCTGATTGGGTTTTTGTCTTTGATAGCCCGCCGCTACTTGCGGCGAGCGAATCGAGCGCACTCGCGCGACATATGGGGCAGGTGGTTGTCGTAGTGCAGGAGGAGAAGACAACGCAGAAAGAGCTCCTTACCGGGCTAAAACAAATTGAATTTGCAAAGAATATTGGCCTCGTTTTGAATAAGAGTCTTGACCGCTCAGAAACTATTTATTACGAACAGTATGCAAAATTCCGCGGTGTTCGAGAATAGATCTAACAAAAGCCTTGTAATTTATTGAGTATTAAGTTATTAAGTAAACTCCTAGTTATGCCTAAGTGATAAGAGTATCGAGATATAGCTCGGGGCGAATGGGACAAATCCCTAATATAGAAACGCCGTACCCAAGACCGATGGGTTACCGGCACAAGATCGATAGAACAAGAACGGTATGGGCAAAATATCCAGCTGGGAGGCGCTTGCCCTAATCCATTACCTCATCGTTTGTAGCATTGGTTCCCGGTTTAGAATGGCCCACCACAAATATTCGCGAATCTGAGGCCACCCGGACCTGAGCGCGTGATCAGCCGAATGCCACTTCCTAGGGGGCAAAAAAACCAGAGGGTAAGGAAGAGGTTCCTTAGTTTTAAACCGGGCGACCATCCAAGTCGCTTGCGGGGATTGAGCACGAGTGTTGGGATTGTCCTAGTCAACATAGTTTTCCTCGTCTTGAATTGCCCCGCCCCATCAGCAGCAGGTCTACAGCCAGGTGCCGAGGCAACACAGGATACCGTCCGATCCCAGCGCCGAGTACGCGACACAATACCAAGGCGGTTGACCGCGCCCGTAGCATTCGATGATTTCTCCGATCAACGGGCGTACGCGGATGCCGCCTACGCCATCGGTCCTGGTTGGACGATTATTCCGGGGTTTAGGCTTGGTGAGATATACACAGATAATATCGAGTTGACGAGTTCTGACACGCAGGATGACTTCGTTACAGAATTGAAACCCAGTGTTCAAGTGCTGGGCGACGCACGGCGATTAGCCTTTGAGTTAAATTACAGTTTGCAGCATCTAGTGCACGCGAGCAACCCTGAGTCCGACGATACCTTCCATCGGCTTTTTTCAGCGGTCAATGCGGAGCTATTCGAGCAATTAATATTTTTGGATGCAGACACCACGCTTACGCAGCAAAACACCACAACAACGGGGCGCGGCGCATTCTCAAATTTTGGTCCAGCGGCGACCCTAGATGATGCCGATGACAACATTAATGTTACTGGCGATCGCGAGGATGTAACAACTTATCGCATAGCCCCCTACTTGCGGCGGAGATTCGGAAATTTCGCGGACGCCGAGGTGCGTTTCACCTACGATGATGTCAGCGCTTCAGATACCAATGCGGACATAGCCCAATCAAATACTAGCAGTAGCGGCGATAGTCAATCATCGAATTACCGCGCTGAAATGAGGAGCGGTAGTCGGTACCTGCGGTTTCCGTGGGCGCTGACCTACGATAATAGACAGATCGATTTCGATAGCGGGGAAACCACCGAGTTTGAGCAGATAGTCGGCCGTTTCGAGTACGTTTATAGTCCGTCCATTCGTCTCTTGGGTGATCTCGGCCATGAAAGTAATCGATTTGAGAGTAGGCAGCCAATAGAAGACACTATTATCTGGAACGTCGGCGGGCGCTGGACCCCATCCGCGAGAACAACGCTTGAAGCCACTTACGGTAAAAGATTTTTCGGTAACCAATACGCAGTAGACCTAAGGCATCAAACCAAACGCGCAACCTGGCTGTTACGATACGATGAAGAACAAGAAACCGTGCGAGATAGACAGATCGAGCGGGCGGTTAGTTCACGTGGGACCAATATTAGCCCAGTTGACCCACTAACTGGGGATCCCGTACTGCCGGACGGCGGTATCCCGACACAAACGAACGAAGTTTTCGTAACCAGACTCCTTTCAAGCGGCGTGATTTTTCAAACCGAGCGAAATCAGATCACCTTTTCTGTGTTTGACGAAAGCCGCGATTTCCAATCAAGCGGGGCGAGCCAAAGCCTTTTCGGTGCGACGGCGATCTGGACGCGCCGTATGTCTCCCTTAACCAACCTTGACGCGAGTTTTGGCTGGACGACGACCGACGGAGTTCAGGGACTTACGTCTACTTCAGGATCAGAAGACTTAATCAATCTACGGGTACAGATGCACCATTGGCTTGGACGCAGCGTTTTGGCGACCATAGGTTACCGGCGCGTAGAACTAAGCTCTGATGCGGTCGAGAGTGAATTCACGGAGAACAGGATCTTTGGTAATCTACGGATGACCTTTTAATTCTTATTCGCATTCGCGAATCCCCCGATTCCGGACCATAGCGCGCGATTGACAGCTAACAAGTCCAGTCGTATCTTTCCCCTTGACAAAAAAGGGCTTTTAAAATTCTTGTTCGCTGACGATCTGATTAATATCCGTCGCGATGGACATGCTAATGTCGTTACACGCTAGACCGGGAGCACGGTACTGCACGATTCAGGGCGGGCAATGATGATCTCAAGCGATGAGCTACGTGCCCTGGCAGAACGTCGGGAGGAGGGACCACACGTGTCGGTATTCATGCCCGCGGCACGAGCGAGCGCGGAGATCCAACAAGGTCCGATTCGCTTCAAAAACCTACTAAAGGAGGTCGAATCTCGGCTTGAAGCTCAGGAGATGAGAAAGCCCGAGATCGAAGCGCTGCTTAATCCCGCACAAGATTGTCTTCAGGATCACAGCTTCTGGCAGCACCAAGCCGATGGACTCGCCTTTTTCCTTGCCCGGGAGTTCGCGCAATACTTTTGTCTACCGGAGCGATTTGACGAATTGGCCGTAGTCGCGCACCGCTTCCACTTGAAGCCGCTGTTTCCGCTGATCAGCGGTGACGGCCCGTTCTATCTGCTTGCCCTTAGCCAAAACGAAGTGCGGCTATTTCACGGCAACCGCTATCACATCAGTGAAGTCGAGCTGGACGATGACGTGCCCCGCTCGCTTGCCGATGCGCTCGGCCATGACCTGACCAATGAACACCTGCAGTATCACGCCGGCGGTGGCGATGTCGGCTCACCAACTTATCATGCCCAAGGCGCCGGCAAAGACGATATCAAGCCCGAGATCCGCAAGTTTTTCGCGTTGCTGGATGAAGGCCTCAAGAAGTCTCTCGGCCATAGCAAGGCGCCGCTTGTCCTCGCGGGCGTGGACTATTTATTGCCGATTTACCGCGCTGTGAGCAGCTATCCGCAACTGCTAGAGGAGGGGATCACCGGAAATCCCGAGACCCTTGGTGCTGAAGCGCTGCACCAGCAAGCATGGCCGCTCGTGGAGCCTCGTTTCAGTGTCACACGGCGCGAAGCGCAAGAGCGCTTCCATGCTATGGCCAGCCAGCAAAAGAGTTCTAATCGCTTGGCCGAGGTGGTCCTCGCGGCAGTGGAGGGTCGGATCGAGACCTTGTTCCTCGCCCAGGGCGCGCAGCAACGGGGTAGATTCGACGTGGAAAAGCGTGCGATCGATTTGGAGGACGCTGCGGATCCGAACCCTGAGGACCTGCTCGATCTCGCGGCCGTGCAAACCTACCTCAACGGTGGAACCGTATACGTTGTCGAGCCAAAGGAAGTGCCCGGCGGAGACATTTCAGCAGCAGTATTCCGTTATTAGCCAGCAGGGCCTAGCACATTGGCGCGCCACCTTAATAAGCTCCTCAAAGCGGCAGGAGGGCTTGAGCCGATGCGTACCGCCGTGGTCCATCCGGTGCATGCACTCGTGCTGCGCTGGGCAAAAGAAGCGGCAGACGCTGGGCTTTATCGTGCCGGTGTTGTTGGTCCAAAGGCCAAGATCGACGCTTCGGCCGAAGCCGAGGGATTGGATCTGGGTGCTTATGACTGTGTTTATACTCAACACAGCCATGAAGCAGCAGCACGTGCGGTATCCCTTGCCCGCAAAGGGGAGGTAGACGCCTTGATGATGGGTAGCCTATACACTGATGAGCTGATGGAAGCTGTCGTAGTTCATAACGGCGTGCTTAGGTCCTCATAGAACCCTTCGCCGCTCCATCCTCAACATTAATGTACACGGGAAAAGATGTCTCAGTCATGTTGACATGGAGGGCTGGGCTTGGTGTTAAAGTGGCTGGTCTTGCGGAACACCGGCTGCAGTAGGCGACCTTTAAGTCGCGAAGCGATATCTTTGGCCTCGACGGCCTGCTTGAGGATGGACAGGGCCGCCGCGTAGGCTTTGAGCGTGTAGTCGATCTCCGCGGACCCGTGGGCATGGCAGAGGTTGTGGATGCCGCTCCATAAGATCCCGCGCCGGATGAGCTCTTGTTGCACCAGGGTCTTCATCTCCAAGGGATCTCCCGCGGCCGGCGAGAAGTTTAGCAGGGTCCGGAAGGGATAGCCGGTGAGGGAGACGTAGTCCAGCGCAAGCGTGCTCACGATATTTTTCAATCCCTCCGACAATTGTTGCCCCACCTGCGCCAAGTGCCGGATGACCTCATGGTCGCGAATGAACTCGATGCAGGCGATGGCGGCGGCGAGCGACAGGGTCTCACCCCCGAAGGTGGTAAAGAAGAACACGTCTTTTTCCAGCAGCGCCATGATATCGCGGCGGCCAGTGATGGCCGAGATCGGCATGCCGTTCGCCATGGCCTTGGAAAACAGGCTCAAGTCGGCCCGCACGCCGAGGTATTCTTGGGCGCCTCCGAGCGCGCAGCGGAATCCGGTCCACATCTCATCGAAGACCAGCAGCGTAGCGTTGCGATCGCAGATCTTCCGCAGCTCGCCGAGAAATCCGTTTTGTTCGCGCTCGAAGACAAAAGGTTCCAGGATCACGCAGGCCGTATCGCCGTCGATGGAGTGCGCGACCGAGTCGATGTCGTTATAGATGAACGTGTGGGTGAGCTCGGCGGCGCAGGCCGGGATCCCGGCGTTGCGATCGGTGACCGCGATGTACCAATCGTGCCAGCCGTGATAGCCGCAGCAGAGCACCTTCTCGCGGCGCGTATAAGCGCGCGCCAGGCGCACCGCGGCGCTGGTGACATCACAACCGGTCTTGGAGAAACGCACCGACTCGGCGTTCGGGATGCACGCGCGCATGATCTCGGCCAGCTCGACCTCGAGCGGGTGCATGAGCGAAAACGAAATGCCGTTTGCGAGTTGCCCCCGGATAGCTTCATCGACGGCTTCATGGCAATAGCCGAGGATAATGGGCCCGATGCCCATGTTGTAATCGAGATACTCGTTGCCATCGGCGTCCCATACCCGGGCGCCCTTGCCGCGCAGGAGGTATTTGGGCGCGACGCCTTCGGAGAACTGCGTCGGCCCCTTGGCCAGGGTTTGCGTGCCGGCGGGGATCAGACCTTGCGCGCGTGACCAGAGCGCATTCGATTGTTCGATGACCGGAAGCTCGGCGTTGAATTCGACCCGGTTTGGCATCGTCAACTCCGGGCCCCATGGATCCGTTGCAAGACCCTTGCGGCGATCTTCGCAGGCGTGAAACCCTCGTACTCCAACACTTCGGCCATGAGCGCGGGTTTGAACCAATGGTTATTGAGCGCGAGGGAGAGCGTCGGGACGGCGAGGCCGCGCTCGAACAAGGTTTCGGCTAGGATCGAATACAGCCCGCCGACCTTGAAGTGATCCTCGACCGCCACCAGCAAGCGCGAATCGCACGCGGCGGACACCAAGGCCTCGGTATCGATGGGCTTGAGCGTGCGTAAATTGACCAAGCCGGCCGAGATCCCTTGGGCGCGCAGGATCTCCGCGGCCCGGACGCACTCGCCGAAGAGGGTGCCGTAGGTCAACAAGCTTACGTCTTCCCCGTGACGCAGGATCTCGGCGCGGCCGGGTTGAAAATCCGTGTGCGCGACGGCGGCGGGCAGATGATTGTAACGGATGTAGTAGGGCGCCGGATCGCGCAGGATGGCTGGGAGACCGATCAGCATATCCTCGAGATCCGCCGGACACCAGACGTTCACGCCGGGGATGCCGCGCATGAGGGCGATGTCCTCGAGCGCCTGATGCGTGGGCCCGTTGGCCTCCGAGATGAAGCCCGCGAAGCTCCCGACGAGTTTCACCGGAAGTCCTGGGATCCCCACATCCGTGCGGATAAACTCGAAGGCCCGCATGGTAAGAAAGGCCGCGAGCGCATGAACCACCGGGATGCGGCCGCGTAAGGCGAGACCGGCCGCGGCGCCGATCAGGGTCTGCTCGCAGATGCCGACATCGATAAAGCGCGGACCGATGCGCGCCGGTAACCCGCGGATCGCCGCCCGGTTCTCGGCGGTCATGACGATGATGCGCTCATCGGCTTGCGCCAAGGCATAGAGCAAATCCTCGTAGGTCCGGGGTTCGGGATGAAGGGTTTGAGCGGTCGGCATAGCGCCACCAATGAATCAACGCGCGACGATCGCCTCGCTCTCAAGCTCGGCCCGCTGCGTGCCCTCAAGCTCTTCGAGCAGCATCTCGATCTCGCGCGGCGAGAAGTTACAAAACCACCGATCGGCGCGCGCCGAGATACTCGGCAAGCCCTTGCCGCGCACCGTGTCGGCGATGACCACGGACGGCCGTCCGGCCGCGAGCGGGGTCGTCGCCAGTCCTTGCTCCAAGGCGTTGAAGTCGTGCCCATCGATCCGCGCCGCGCTCCAGCCGAAGGCGATGAACTTTTGCTCGATGGGCTCGATGGGGATGAGATCCTCGGTCGCGGCATTGGCTTGAAAGCCGTTGCGATCGACGATGGCGACGAGGTTATCCAAGCGCTTGGCCGCCGCCACCAGCGCCGCTTCCCAGACCGAGCCTTCGTTGAGCTCGCCATCGCCGAGCACCACCACGACGCGGCCGGGGCCCCTCCGAAGCTTGATGTCGAGCGCGATCCCGAGTCCCACACTCAGCAGATGACCGAGCGAGCCGGAATGGAATTCGATCCCGGGGATATTGCGGTTCGGGTGCCAGTAAATGTCGTCGTCGGGCCGCAAATGGTTGCCCAGCCGCTCCGTCTCGATGAACCCCAGCTCGGCGAAAAGCCCATAGAGGGCCGGGACATCATGACCCTTGGACAGTAGGCAGTAGTCGCGGTCGGGATCGGTCAGGCGGTCCCGGTGTAGGTTGAGCCAATTTCCATAGAGATAGGTGAGGATCTCCACGCAGGAGAGCGAGGCGCCGATGAAGCAACCGCCGTTCGTGGCCATCTTGATGACATGCCGGCGCACCCGGTAGCTGAGTGCCATGAGCTGCTCGGTTTGCATGCGCCCTATCCGATCACCTTGTCTGGGCCGCGGTAATAATCGTACGCAGCTCGCCCAGGTGATGGCGGTACCAGTTAACGCCGGCGTAGCGCGCGTTGATGGTCAGGAGATCGGGCGCGCGCTCCAAGAGCTGCAAGATGTCCTCGATCCCGAACGCCGGGATCCGTGGATACAGCGCCGCGTAAACCCGGCGGATAAATTCGTAATCCTCGGGGTAGTCGAGGGTCCAGCGGTGCGACATGGAATAGTCTCGCACCGGCGCGCCGCCGGGGCGCGGGTCCCACGGGACATTCGCGAGCCGGAACCGCTCGGGTCGCTCCCAGAGGAAGGGTGTCGTGTGCTCGCGCTCGAAGCCCTGGGCGGCCTCCCGCCAGGCGCTGGCGAGCGCGCTCATCGACATCACCTCGGCATCGTTGCCATCGGGGTACGAGGGCGGATGCAGGTTGCTCGCATAGTCGCAATCGCCTTGAGCGAAGCGCTCGAATACGGCATCGATGATCGCCGGATCGATGAGCGGGCAGTCCGATGGCACCTTGGCCACCACCTCGGCCTCGTAGGCACGCGCCGCTTGGTAATGGCGGTCGAGGAGATCGGTCGGATGGCCCCGGAAGACCTCGAATCCGTGCGCGCGGCAGACATCGAACAGGCAATCATCGGCTGCCTCGGTAGTGACGGCAACCACGATCCTCGCCGGTGTTCTGATCCGTTGCACCCGTTCGAGCATGCGTACGATGAGCGGCGCATCGCAGAGGTCCAGCATCACCTTGCCGGGCAAGCGCGTCGAGCCCATCCGGGCCTGAATCACGATCACGTTCATGCTAACCGAAAAGTGCCAGGCATTCGTTCGCTATGTTGGCGGCCGAGCGGCCGCCGTTTTGGAGCGGCAGCAAGCGTTTGACCTCATCGGCCGGGAGATCGCAATGCAGTTCCTTCTCGAGCGCGGCCGCGACATAAACCACCGAGGAAAAGCGCGTGACCAGGGCCTTGCAGTTGGCGATCATATGATCGGTATTGCCATCGCTGAAGCTGAGCGCACCGGGCGAATAACGCTCCACTTCCCGGCGGGCACGCTCGGCGTTCTCGTTGGGGTGAAACTTGAAAATGATCCGGCGCCCATCGGCGATCCCGTTGGCCTTATGGATGAAGCGCTTGCGGTTCTCGTAGTTATACGTCTCGCGGCGATCGGAGGTCGCCACCAGGACATAGTCCCGGTAAGGAAAACCATTGCCGAGAAAGCTCGCGCAATCATCGAAATTCGGGATCCCGGTCACGCGGATCTTGTCCGGTCGCACGCCCTTGCGGATGAAGAGGTCCCGGTAGCCGTCGGAAGCAACACAGAAAATATCGTACAAATCGGAAAGTCCCGTGGCCGCAGTCTGCGCGATCCAGCGGGGTAGCTTAAGCACTTTGACGAGGTGAAACGCCAGCGTCTCGGGATCGGTCATGCCTTCTTGCACCAACACCAGCTTGGTCCCCAAGATGTTGCGCGGGACGATGAGATCGCTGCAAGTGACGACCAGATCGTAGCGGCCGTTCCGTCCTTCGAGGTCCAGGGCGAGCCGATGCGTCTGCAGATATTTTAGCGTTTGTTGCAAGAACTGACCGCCCATGACCGTAAAGTCGAGCAGCCCGGCGCGGCAAACCAGCTTTATGAAACCATCACAGTAGTAGGGCGTGAAGTAGGCCTCGAATTGCGGCAACTGCCGCGCGACCTGATGCACCATCCGCGTCTGGTTTATCGATCCACAAATGTATAATGCCCGCATCAGCCCGATTGTCTCAGATCAAAGTTAAAAGAGTAAGTACGGCCACTCAATGACGGATGCCAATGAGATAGCGCGGGCG
>JALZJW010000103.1 GCA_030859565.1 Pseudomonadota bacterium | reverse complement strand
GCTGGTCGAGGAGCAGAAGCGAATCGCGCAAGAAAAAGCGCTCGCGAAAAAACGTGAAGAACGCCAGCAGGCCGAAGCGGAGAAGAAACGTCTCGCCGAGGAACAACGCAAGAAGGCCGAGGCCGAGAAAAAGCGTAAAGAGGAAGAGCGGCGCCAGCGGGAATTAGCCGCGGCCCTGGCCGCGGAGGAAAAAGCGCGCACCGAGGCAGCGCGGCGCGAGCACGATCAAAGTGAAATCAACAAATATATTAAACTCATCCGGACTCAGATCGGCAACACCTTCAATTATCCCGAGCGAGGACTGTCCTGCGAACTATTGGTCACGATGGTGCCCGGGGGCGACGTCGTGGACGCTAAGGTGATACGATCGAGCGGCAACGCGGTGTTTGACCGGCAAGCGGAGATCGCGGTCCGCAAGGCGTCACCGCTACCGGTACCCGACGATCCGCGCTTGTTTCGGCAACTGCGCGAGATCCAATTCGTCTTCGAACCGGAGGTGTAGGCTTGAAGTGTTCGTATAGGGCGGCTGTGTGCTTGGCATTATTGGCCTGGTATGCAACCGCGCAGGCGGTATTAAAGATAAAGATTACCCAGGGCGTCGCGGGCGCGCTCCCGATCGCGATCACTCCGTTCGATCCGCCCGGATCACAACCGACCGTGGATATCGCCGCGATCGTTGCCGCGGATTTAGAAAGCAGTGGCGGCTTTGTCCCGATGCCGCGCGCCGATATGCCATCGCAGCCTCACGGGTTCTCCGAAATCAATTTTGCCGATTGGCGCCGGGTCGGGATGGACAATTTGGTGATCGGGACCCTCCGGCCTGGTATCGAGACGGACTACCAGGTCGAGTTTTGGCTGGTCGATGTGTATAAAGGCACCCAACTTCTGGCGTATAAGGTCCCCGCGAAAGCGGCCCAGTTGCGGTTGGTCGCCCACCAGATCAGCGACGCGATCTACGAGAAGCTGACCGGCGTCAAGGGAGCCTTCGCCACCCGCATCGCTTACGTCACGGTCCAGCAGCGCAGCGGACGGAACAAGATCTACGGGCTGCAAGTAGCCGATGTCGATGGGGAGAATGTACAGACCCTATTGACCTCACCGCAGCCGCTGATGTCGCCAGCGTGGTCACCGGACGGGAGGCGTCTTGCCTATGTTTCGTTCGAAGGCCGCGGCTCCACGATCTACGTTCAAGATCTCGGGAGCGGTCACCGCGACAAGGTAGCCGCGGAAACGGGGATCAACAGCGCCCCGGCGTGGTCGCCGGACGGAGGAAGGTTGGCGTTGACCTTGTCGCGCGATGGGGATCCCGAGATTTATGTGCTAACCCTCGCGAGCCGCCAATTGCGGCGCATCACGAACGACCCGGCCATCGATACCGAACCCTCCTGGTCACCGGATGGAACCCGTTTGGCGTTTACTTCCGACCGGGGCGGGGGCCCACAGATTTATGAAGTCTCGGTCTCGGGTGGACACCCGCGGCGTTTGACACACGAAGGGGACTATAACGCTCGCTCCCGCTATTCGTCGGACGGGAAATTATTGGCGCTCGTTCACGGCGACGGCGGCAGCTACCGGATCGCCACCTACGACATGGAAACCGAGCGCCTGGCGATATTGACCAACACCCGCTTGGACGAGTCTCCGAGTTTCGCCCCCAACGACAGCATGATCATCTATACGACGGTCGGGCCGCGGGGCACCGAGCTGGCGGCCACCTCGATCGATGGCCGAGTGAAGCAACGCCTGGCATTGTTGCGCGGGGAGGTCCGCGAACCGGCGTGGGGCCCGTTCAGATATTAGAATCACGCAAGCACAGAGGAGATAAAACGATGCAGACCATGAACATGCGAATGCTTATTCTCGCGCTGTCCGCCCTCGCAATAGCCGGATGTCAAACGGTGGATGAGCTAAGCAAAGAAGACAGTGCGGCCACGGTGGAAGACCAGGGGATTTCTCCGGCCGAGATGGAGGCCATGGACGCGCAAGCCGGTGGCGTAGATAAGGGTGAAGCTTACCCGAATGCCGATGTGAGCGACGGGGGACGCGGTGGAGATGGGGCGCGTGTGATCTATTTTGAATACGACAGCGATGAGATCCGGCCGGAATTTCGATCGGCGATCGAGGCTCATGCCGCGTACATCACGAGCCACCCCGACACGGTTGTCACGCTCGAGGGGCACGCCGATGAACGCGGCTCGCGGGAATATAATCTAGCCCTCGGGGAACGCCGTGCGCTCGCGGTGCGCAAACAGATCACCTTGCTTGGCGGTTCCGCCTCCCAGATCCGCACCGTAAGCTACGGCGAGGAACATCCGGATTCCCCCGGACATGACGAAAGCGCCTATTCCCTCAATCGACGCGTAGAGATCAGCTACTAGAAACCATGTCCGGCAGGGCAATCCGTTCATGGCCCGGCGCGTTGTTTTTAACGGCCTGTGCGCCTCTTTGCGTAATGGCGCAATACGAAGCTCCCATCGTCGAAGGCAATCCACCGAGTGTCGAGGCCCGGCTCGGACGGCTGGAACGGCTGCTCACTAACCGCGGTATGCTGGATCTTCTGGACCAGGTCGAGCGCGTGCACCAAGAGGTGAAACGGCTGCGCGGGGAGCTGGAAGTTCAGGCGCATCGGCTCGAAAAATCCGAAGAGCGCGATGAAAGACTGTATTTCGACCTCGACCGCCGGCTGCAACCGCTTGAAACCGGCGCGGACGGCCCGAGTGATCCCGGCAACGCTCGCAATGAATCCACAAGCCCTGAGGTAATGAGTCCCCCGCGGGCAGTCGCGCCAGCGGCTTCCCGGCCTCTAGACGATTCGACCCGCGCGGTCGAGACCCCGGCCGACACGCCGGCCCATGACATCGGCGAGGCCCCGGCCCCGTCTTCCGGACCCGCACCCGGACAAGCACCTTCCGGAGTGGCGCCGGACACGGGCAAACCGGTAACGGTCGCCGCTGCGCGTGCGAGCCACGAGGAAGACGACTACCGACGCGCCTTCGATCTGCTTAAGGTAGGGAACTACAACGACTCTATCTCTGCTTTCAATAATTTTATCGCGCAGTATCCCAAAAGCGCGCACGCCGACAATGCGCAATACTGGCTCGCGGAGGCCTACTACGTGACTCACCAGTATCAGCCGGCGATCGCCGAATATACGAAACTCGCTGAGCGCTACCCGGAGAGTCGGAAATTGACCCATGCCCTCCTCAAGATCGGTTACAGCCACCACGAACTAGGCCAGCTCGACCAGGCCAAGACCAGCCTCGAGAATCTCCGGGTTCGTTATCCAGGCACCACCGCCGCACGGCTCGCCGAGGAGCGCCTACAACGCATTCGCCTTGAGCAGCCATGACCCGCGCGCGCGCGCTTCTACTCCACGACGCTTATGCCCGCCACCGTTCAAAAATCGTCCCCGAGGCGAGTCTACGCGTCACCGAAATCTTTTTGTCGCTACAAGGCGAGTCGAGCCGCGTGGGTCTACCGACAGTCTTCGTGCGTCTAACGGGCTGTCCCTTACGCTGCCACTATTGTGATACGGCTTACGCGTTTCACGGCGGTACGCGCCTGCCGTTCAATACCATATTAGAACGGATCACCGAGTATCATGCTCGTTATGTCGCGGTAACGGGAGGCGAACCGCTCGCTCAGCCCGCATGTCCGGCCCTACTGCAACAGTTGTGTGATCTCGGCTACCGCGTCTCGCTCGAGACGAGCGGCGCCCTCGACATCCGGTCCGTCGATAAGCGCGTCATGAAGGTCATGGACTTGAAGACACCGGGATCGGGAGAGGCCGGAAAAAACGACTATCGAAATATTCAGTATCTTGCGGCGACCGATGAGGTAAAGTTCGTGATTCGCGACCGCATCGACTACGACTGGGCCAAGGAGATCATGCAACGCTTTAGCTTTCCGTGCGAGGTCCTGTTTTCGCCGAGCAGCGGGGAGATCAACCCTGCTCAGATGGCTGAGTGGATCCTGGAAGACCGGCTTCCCGTGCGCTTTCAGATTCAACTTCATAAGGTGATCTGGGGTGAGATCCCCGGACGCTAGTCCACGGCGTGCGGTCGTATTGATCTCGGGAGGGCTCGATTCCAGCACGGCCTTGGCCATCGCCCGCGAACAAGGGTATGCGTGCTACGGATTATGCGTTGACTACGGCCAACGCCACCGTGCGGAGCTTGCGGCGGCCTATCGAATCGCTATCGCGCTAGGTGTCCGCGACTACAAGGTGATGCATTTGGACCTCTCGGTGATCGGCGGATCTGCATTGACCGACCTAACCGTCGCCGTGCCGGAGACGCCGACCGAAGGGATCCCGGTCACCTACGTTCCCGCACGCAATACGCTGTTACTCGGCCTGGCCTTGGCGTGGGCGGAGGTGCTCGAGGCGTGGGATATTTTTATCGGGGTTAACGCGATCGATTATTCCGGGTATCCCGACTGCCGGCCGGAATTCATTGCAGCCTTCGAGGCGACGGCCCAACGCGCCACCAAGGCAAGCGTGGAGGGAAAGCGCTTTAAAATACATACCCCGCTTATCGAGTTAAGCAAGGCCCAGATCATCGGGCAAGGCCTACGCCTGGGCGTCGATTACAGCATCACGGTCTCTTGTTATCAGGCCGACGACGAGGGACGCGCATGCGGGGTATGTGACGCCTGTCGCTTTCGTCGCGCCGGTTTTGAAGGCGCCAGCACGGCAGATCCGACGCGTTATCGCTGAGTCGTCGCGCGGCTGTCTCGCTGGCTCGGCAGTGACCCACCCCTAGGAGTACAGCGCTAGTCAATGCCACGGCCGTAAAAAGATCGTAAAATAAGGCATATCTATATGCATATACGCCATTTCACGGCAAAACGCCTGGCCTGTTATATTAATAATGCGAAGGGCAGGGCGTACGATTGAAGCAAGCATGGAGATAGTCTGAATGATCAACAAAAACATTGAGAACTTAGCCGTTCAGTACGATCATAAATCGCCCCAAGAGATTCTGGCATATGCGCTAACGGCATATGAGCACATTGCGATCTCCTTCAGCGGTGCGGAAGACGTGGTGCTGGTCGATATGGCGACGAAAATAAGAAACGACGTCGGTATTTTTTCTCTGGACACCGGGCGCCTGCACGCAGAAACCTATCGGTTCTTGGAGCGCGTAAGAGATCGATACCAGATCCAGATCGAGGTGTTGTTCCCTGATCCGCTGGCGGTAGAGCGTTTGGTGCGCGAAAAGGGATTATTCAGTTTTTATAAAGACGGCCATAAGGAATGTTGCGCTATCCGAAAGGTAGGACCTTTACGCCGGAAACTTCAATCGCTAGATGCTTGGATCACGGGCCAGCGCAAAGATCAAAGCCCGGGGACTCGGATCGAGCTTGCCGTTATCGAGAAGGACGCCGCGTTTTCAACCAAAGAACGCTCGCTAATCAAGTTTAACCCGCTCTCCAATTGGAGTTCGGCGGAGGTGTGGCGTTACATCCAGACACACGATATACCCTATAACGAATTGCATGAACGGGGATTCATCAGTATCGGGTGTGAACCGTGCACAAGACCGGTGCTACCGAATCACCACGAGCGAGAAGGGCGGTGGTGGTGGGAAGAAGCCACCCAAAAGGAATGCGGGCTGCACACTGGAAATCTGGCTGCCGTAGTTCGTGGTTAAACTGTGCATATAACGTTCGTAAAGAAAATCATGGCCGATGGTCTCCCGTGCCGCAAATGCATAGAGGTGCACGAGCGACTGAAGGGAGCGAATTTGCTCGAACGCATCGACAACATCGTAACAGCCGACGAGCGGGACGCTGCGAGCGAGGGCATGATGCTTGCCCGCGAATATAAAGTAGACCGCGCGCCCTTCTTTCTGGTACGCGACGAAACGAACGCGGTTCGTATTTATACCTCTTATTTTCGATTCGTCAAGGAAGTATTAAACCGCGAAGTCTCGGAAAAAGACTCCGTTGACGAAATGATGGAGCAGGTGCCGGATTATTTATAATCGGCCACCGCTATAACGCCTGCCGGATGCCAGCCCTCACGGGCTAACGAACGGGCAGGTTGCGGGTGTTAATAAGCTTTTCTATTTCCTCTCTCGTTCCAACGCCGCACGCCGTTTCAACTACCTCGCGGGTAAGGTGCGGGGCAAAACGCTCAATGAAATAGTACATATAGCCCCGAAGAAAAGCGCCTTTACGAAATCCGATTTTCGTAGTACTCGGTTCGAACAGATGGCCCGCATCTAATGCACACAGTTCGCTATCCGCATTCCGGTCATAGGCCATACTCGCTATTATGCCAATTCCCAGGCCAAGCTTGACGTACGTCTTTATGACGTCGGCGTCCACCGCGGTAAGCACGACACGCGGGGTAAGCCCGCGTCTATTGAAGGCTTGATCCAGCTGGGAGCGGCCCGTGAAACCGAACACGTAGGTAATCAAAGGATAATCGGCTACGGCTTCAAGCGTCAGTGGCGACGCCCTCGTCAGCGGGTGATCGCGCGGCACAATGACGCTGCGGTTCCAGCGATAACAAGGCAGCATGACCAGATCCTCAAAAAGTTCTAAGGCCTCCGTCGCGATGGCAAAATCCACTCGGCGAGTCACGGCCAGCTCGGAGATCTGCACCGGTGTTCCCTGGTGCATATGCAGCGCGACCTGAGGATAGGTTTTGATAAAGGCCTTGATCACATCCGGCAAGGCATAGCGGGCCTGCGTGTGTGTCGTCGCGATTGATAAACTTCCGCGCCGATTGTCCTTGTGCTCCGTCGCTATGCACCGAATCTTTTCAACCTCGGCGAGAATTTGATCTGCCACCGGTAAGATGTCCTGTCCGGCGGGCGTTAGGGCCGCTAAGTGCTTACCACTGCGCAGTAATAAGCCCACACCTAGCTCTTCTTCAAGTAATTTTACCTGCTTACTTATACCTGGCTGCGAGGTATAAAGCCGATCGGCGGCCGCCGATACGTTTAGTTTCTGGCGCGTAATCTCGACGAAAAATCTTAATTGCTGCAACTTCATGGGCGACTGTTGATTTATAGCTATATACGATAAAAATATAACCAAAGGATCCTTGTTATTATCAATCGATATTACTACGATGCGCAACACACTACGGGTCCGGACTTCACAATGGATTTCGCCTATACCATTGCGGGTTTTGTAGTCGGGTTCATCGTCGGTCTGACGGGTGTCGGCGGTGGTTCGCTCATGACCCCAATCCTGGTACTTCTATTTGGGATTAACCCGGCGATTGCCGTCGGCACGGATCTTCTCTACGCCGCGATCACAAAGTGCGGCGGGATCTGGGTACATCATCGCCAGAGAACGATTAATTGGCGCATCGTGCGGATCATGAGTGCCGGAAGTTTACCGGCATCGGCGCTCACGGTATGGGCGTTGAAGCACTTCAATGATTTGGGAATCGACTATACCGGGCTCATCACTTCAACGCTCGGTATCGCGTTGATACTAACGTCACTGGTGCTGTTGTTAAAAAAGCAGCTTATCGACTTCAGTTTAAAGGAACGGTTTTCCGCGTTACGGGCTGTTCACAGCCGCCTAAAGACACCGATTACGATCGTTGTTGGAGTTTTCCTCGGTGTTTTAGTAACGCTGTCGTCGGTTGGAGCCGGTGCGTTGGGGGCCGCAACTCTTTTTCTTATCTATCCGCGTTTGCCCGCCGTCTCGATTGTGGGCACCGATTTAGCGCACGCCGTGCCTCTTACGGCGGTTGCGGGTCTAGGCCACGCCCATCTCGGTATGGTCGACTTGGTGTTGCTCGGAAGCCTGCTAGTGGGATCGCTGCCTGGGATCTATCTCGGGAGTCACCTGGGGATCCGGCTTCCCGAGCACATCGTTCGCCCCATTCTCGCGAGCATGCTGCTTATCATCGGGGCGCGTTTTACGTTTTCGTTCTAGTCGCGCTCGCCATAGGCGCTTCGATAATCGAGGGGAAAAGGTTGCATACGCTCGGCCTATTAGTCCCCGATTGCCAGCTTGCTCTCACGATAAGCCTTGATCATCGAAGCCATTCTATCCTTGAGCAGCAACTTTTGTTTTTTCAAGTTCTCCAACGAGATATCATCAAGCGGGAGTGCGCCTGTGTTTGCTTGGTGCACCTGGTTCTTTAACCCCCTATGCTTTTGGTAAAGCCGCTTGAAATCCTCGCTCGACCCTAAAAGGGCCTGCGTTATCTCATCATCGGATTCAACCATCGTTCCTCCTTTTGTTTCTGACGCATTTAGCTAATCTGGGTAATCTCGTAGTCTCGGCGCTTTACCGCGATTCTTAGCCGAGCCTATAAACCCTTCGTGAGCACACTTCGTTAACCACCATGGAACGCTTTTCAAACTAAATATAGCGCAATTTCAAAATCAAGTCTGCGCAGTGTCATAAAATAAAAACCCCGGCAATTAGGTTGCAGGGGTTTTGCTATAAGCGCCTGGCGGTGACCTACTTTCACATGGGCTATCCCACACTATCATCGGCGCTGAACGGTTTCACTACCGAGTTCGAGATGGGATCGGGTGGTTCCCGCTCGCTATAGCCGCCAGACAAACCATTCCTTTCATCGCCAGACACGCCTAGCAATTGAAAGACTATCGAAAGGTCGTCATGCGTTCTTGTTGGATCGATCGATTGCATTGCATACCCACCCTAAACGCAAACTATTTGGGTGTTATATGGTCAAGCCTCACGGTCAATTAGTACTGGTTAGCTTCGCACATTACTGCGCTTCCACATCCAGCCTATCAACGTCGTAGTCTTCGACGAACCTTAAGGGACCTCGAAGGTCCAGGGAGACCTCATCTTAGGGAGGGTTTCCCGCTTAGATGCTTTCAGCGGTTATCCCGTCCGTACATAGCTACCCGGCGGTGCCACTGACATGACAACCGGAACACCAGAGGTACGTCCACTCCGGTCCTCTCGTACTAGGAGCAGATCCCTTCAAGTCTCCAGCGCCCACGGTAGATAGGGACCGAACTGTCTCACGACGTTCTAAACCCAGCTCGCGTACCACTTTAAATGGCGAACAGCCATACCCTTGGGACCGGCTTCAGCCCCAGGATGTGATGAGCCGACATCGAGGTGCCAAACACCGCCGTCGATATGAACTCTTGGGCGGTATCAGCCTGTTATCCCCGGAGTACCTTTTATCCGTTGAGCGATGGCCCTTCCATACAGAACCACCGGATCACTAAGACCTACTTTCGTATCTGCTCGACACGTCCGTCTCGCAGTTAAGCACCCTTATGCCTTTGCACTCTATGCGCGATTTCCGACCGCGCTGAGGGTACCTTCGTGCTCCTCCGTTACTCTTTGGGAGGAGACCGCCCCAGTCAAACTACCCACCATACACTGTCT
Source organism: Pseudomonadota bacterium (assembly GCA_030859565.1). Taxonomy (NCBI): domain Bacteria; kingdom Pseudomonadati; phylum Pseudomonadota; species Pseudomonadota bacterium. Next base: position 4,617 of record JALZJW010000103.1, on the reverse strand, counting down.
CTGTCCCGGATTACGGGCCCAGGTTAGAACCTCAAACATACCAGGGTGGTATTTCAAGGGTGGCTCCACCGGAACTAGCGTTCCAGCTTCATAGCCTCCCACCTATCCTACACAGGCATATTCAAAGTTCAGTGTAAAGCTGTAGTAAAGGTTCACGGGGTCTTTCCGTCTAGCCGCGGGTACACTGCATCTTCACAGCGAGTTCAATTTCGCTGAGTCTCGGATGGAGACAGAGTGGCCATCGTTACGCCATTCGTGCAGGTCGGAACTTACCCGACAAGGAATTTCGCTACCTTAGGACCGTTATAGTTACGGCCGCCGTTTACCGGGGCTTCGATCAAGAGCTTCGCCTTGCGGCTAACCCCATCAATTAACCTTCCGGCACCGGGCAGGCGTCACACCCTATACGTCCACTTTCGTGTTTGCAGAGTGCTGTGTTTTTATTAAACAGTCGCGACCACCTGGTTACTGCGACCCCCTTCCGCTCCGGCCGCAGGGCCTTCACGTACCGGGGGCACACCTTCTCCCGAAGTTACGGTGCTATTTTGCCTAGTTCCTTCACCCGAGTTCTCTCAAGCGCCTTGGGATTCTCTCCCCGCCCACCTGTGTCGGTTTCGGGTACGGTCTTGTACCACCTGAAGCTTAGGGGCTTTTCTTGGAAGCTGGGCATCAACCACTTCAGCCCGGAAACGGGCCTCGTCATCACGCCTCAGAATTGCCACCCCGGATTTTCCTAGGATGACTCCCTACGCGCTTAAACCGGGACTATCGTCACCCGGCTGGTTTAGCCTTCTCCGTCCCCCCATCGCAGTGGCACGAGGTACAGGAATATTAACCTGTTTCCCATCGACTACGCATTTCTGCCTCGCCTTAGGGGCCGACTCACCCTGCGCCGATTAGCGTAGCGCAGGAAACCTTGGGCTTTCGGCGTGCGGGTTTTTCACCCGCATTATCGCTACTCATGTCAGCATTCGCACTTCCGATACCTCCAGCATGCCTTCCGGCACACCTTCGCAGGCTTACGGAACGCTCCCCTACCACGTGCAGGAGTCCTAAGACACCTACACATCCGCAGCTTCGGTACACAACTTGAGCCCCGTTACATCTTCCGCGCAGGCCGACTCGACCAGTGAGCTGTTACGCTTTCTTTAAAGGATGGCTGCTTCTAAGCCAACCTCCTGGCTGTCTATGCCTTCCCACCTCGTTAACCACTAAGCTGTGATTTTGGGACCTTAGCTGGCGGTCTGGGCTGTTTCCCTCTTCACGACGGACCTTATCACCCGCCGTGTGTCTCCCGTGCTCATACTTCCCGGTATTCGGAGTTTGCAATGGTTTGGTAAGGCACGAATGCCCCCCTAGCCATAACAGTGCTCTACCCCCGGGAGTAATACACGAGGCGCTACCTAAATAGCTTTCGGGGAGAACCAGCTATCTCCGGGCTTGATTAGCCTTTCACTCCTATCCACAGCTCATCCCCTACCTTTTCAACGGGAGTGGGTTCGGGCCTCCAATGGGTGTTACCCCATCTTCACCCTGGCCATGGATAGATCGCCCGGTTTCGGGTCTACTCCCAGCGACTAAACGCCCTATTAAGACTCGGTTTCCCTTCGCCTCCCCTAGACGGTTAAGCTTGCCACTGAGAAGTAAGTCGCTGACCCATTATACAAAAGGTACGCAGTCACGCCTCCAAGGAGGCGCTCCCACTGCTTGTACGCATACGGTTTCAGGTTCTATTTCACTCCCCTCTCCGGGGTTCTTTTCGCCTTTCCCTCACGGTACTGGTTCACTATCGGTCGACAGGTAGTATTTAGCCTTGGAGGATGGTCCCCCCATGTTCAGACAGGGTTTCACGTGCCCCGTCCTACTCCTCGTCACCCACATACCAGGTATTTCGCCTACGGGACTATCACCTTCTATGGCCCGACTTTCCAGACGGTTCGGCTATACATGGTGTGCTTACAGTGACTGGGCTGTTCCGCGTTCGTTCGCCACTACTAACGGAATCTCGGTTGATTTCTGTTCCTCCGGGTAGTTAGATGTTTCAGTTCCCCGGGTGTTGCTTCCTGGCCCTATGGATTCAGGCCAGGATACCGCTTGCGCGGTGGGTTTCCCCATTCGGACATCCCCGGATCAAAGCCTGTTTGCCGGCTCCCCGAAGCTTATCGCAGGCTGCCACGTCCTTCATCGCCTCCTGTCGCCAAGGCATCCACCGTATGCGCTTCTTCACTTGACCATATAACCCCAAACAGTCTGGGTTATACGTAGTTGTGCGAATGCAATCGATTTATATCTTGCGATGAGTCATTTCTGACTCGTTCAATGTTGCTGGACGACCTTCCGATTTTTTAAAGATCAAATCGCGGGCGAGACGCCCGCAACCTAACCCGCCAACCATGCAGCGGGCACCATTAAAACGTTCACTCGGCCAGGGATACATCGACGCCCACGGCCAACCCGTTACCAAGCTGTGGTGGAGCCAGGCGGGATCGAACCGCCGACCCCCTGCTTGCAAAGCAGGTGCTCTCCCGGCTGAGCTATGGCCCCAGCGTCGCTTTTTCCATCTTACTATATCGTTTGGGGTTTACCGCGCCGCTTGTGGTGGGTCTGGGTGGACTCGAACCACCGACCTCACCCTTATCAGGGGTGCGCTCTAACCGCCTGAGCTACAGACCCAAGTTAACGGGCCCTCGCAATCAAACAATTTGTGTGGGCGCCTGTCGTCGCAGAATCTTCACTTTCACTTTGCACTTTGAAAGGAGGTGATCCAGCCGCAGGTTCCCCTACGGCTACCTTGTTACGACTTCACCCCAGTCATGAGCCATACCGTGGTAAGCGCCCTCCCGAAGGTTAGGCTACCTACTTCTGGTACAGCCCACTCCCATGGTGTGACGGGCGGTGTGTACAAGGCCCGGGAACGTATTCACCGCGACATGCTGATTCGCGATTACTAGCGATTCCAACTTCACGGAGTCGAGTTGCAGACTCCGATCCGGACTACGACCGGTTTTTCGGGATTAGCTCCCCCTCGCGGGTTGGCAACCCTTTGTACCGGCCATTGTAGCACGTGTGTAGCCCTGCCCATAAGGGCCATGATGACTTGACGTCATCCCCACCTTCCTCCGGTTTGTCACCGGCAGTCTCCTTAGAGTTCCCGGCATTACCCGCTGGCAACTAAGGACAAGGGTTGCGCTCGTTACGGGACTTAACCCAACATCTCACGACACGAGCTGACGACAGCCATGCAGCACCTGTCTCTCGGCTCCCGAAGGCACCAATCCATCTCTGGAAAGTTCCGAGGATGTCATGGGCAGGTAAGGTTCTTCGCGTTGCATCGAATTAAACCACATGCTCCACCGCTTGTGCGGGCCCCCGTCAATTCCTTTGAGTTTTAACCTTGCGGCCGTACTCCCCAGGCGGAGAACTTATCGCGTTAGCTGCGCCACTAAAGGACAAAGCTCCTCCAACGGCTAGTTCTCATCGTTTAGGGCGTGGACTACCAGGGTATCTAATCCTGTTTGATCCCCACGCTTTCGCGCCTCAGCGTCAGTATTGGTCCAGGAAGCCGCCTTCGCCACTGGTGTTCCTCCGGATATCTACGCATTTCACCGCTACACCCGGAATTCCGCTTCCCTCTACCATACTCTAGCCAGGCAGTATCGAATGCAATTCCCAGGTTGAGCCCAGGGCTTTCACACCCGACTTACCAAACCGCCTACGCGCCCTTTACGCCCAGTAATTCCGATTAACGCTCGCACCCTCCGTATTACCGCGGCTGCTGGCACGGAGTTAGCCGGTGCTTCTTCTGTAAGTAACGTCAAGACCGAGCGATATTAGTACTCGGCTTTTCTTCCCTACTGAAAGTGCTTTACAACCCGCAGGCCTTCTTCACACACGCGGCATCGCTGGATCAGGCTTGCGCCCATTGTCCAATATTCCCCACTGCTGCCTCCCGTAGGAGTCTGGGCCGTGTCTCAGTCCCAGTGTGGCTGGTCGTCCTCTCAGACCAGCTACCGATCGTCGCCTTGGTAGGCCATTACCCTACCAACTAGCTAATCGGACTTAGGCTCATCTAATAGCGCGAGGCCCGAAAGTCCCCCGCTTTCCCCCGTAGGGCGTATGCGGTATTAGCCCGAGTTTCCCCGGGTTATCCCCCACTACTAGGCAGATTCCTAAGCATTACTCACCCGTCCGCCACTCGTCAGCACCCCGAAGGGCCTGTTACCGTTCGACTTGCATGTGTTAAGCATGCCGCCAGCGTTCAATCTGAGCCAGGATCAAACTCTTCAGTTTAAGCTTACTTAGCTGCTTGCACAGCTAAGATTCTCTCGCTCGGCGGTTACCGGGTATCGAAGTGAACCCCGCTTCCGCCGCACAACCTATGGTGAAGAAATCCTGAACGCAGGCACCCACACAAATTGCTTGATTGTTCGGTTTTTTAAAGATCAACGCAGGGGAGCCCCCGCTAGAGGGTGCGGATTATACACCTAACGCACGGCGGGTCAACACGAAGTCTATTCCAATGCAAGATGAGTCTGAAGGGAGGGCTTATTTCTAATACAAGATGAGTCTGAAGTAAGGCGGCGACTGTTCATGATGGGAGGATGAAGACCATCATGA
>JALZJW010000102.1 GCA_030859565.1 Pseudomonadota bacterium | reverse complement strand
AAGATCATCATGTATCCACAAGCTACGTGGAACGTCAGAACCTTTCAATGCGTATGGGAATGCGCCGGTTTACCCGTCTAACGAACGCGCACAGCAAGAAGATCGAGAACCACGAACACGCCATTGCAATTTATTTCATGCATTACAATTTTGTGCGCATTCATCAGACCTTGCGAGTCACTCCGGCGATGGAAACTGGCGTGACTCAAAAGCTAATGTCGCTTGAGGATATGATCGCGATCGTAGACGATTATCACGCACCTAAATCAAACTGACCCAGTACCCATGTTGCACCTGTGCTTGACAACCCACAATGGTCATTTATGATGAGGTTATGACCATAACGATCACCGAGTTCAAAGCCAAATGTCTTCATCTGATCCGTCAGGTAGAGGCGCAAGGCAAACCTATCGACATTGCCCGTCGCGGGCGAGTGGTGGCACGCTTGGTCTCCGCCGCTCCAGTCGGCGCGCCCCGTGACAAGCCTTGGCAGCGCCTGCGCGGCAGCGGTCGTCTGGAGTCCGCACCTGGCGAATCGGCGTTGACCGACAGCGACTTCGAAGCGCTGCGTTGAGCATCCTGCTCGATACGCACGCCTGGATCTGGTGGCTGACCGGCCAGCCGGAGCTGCTCCGCAGACAGGCGAAAGCGCTTGATCGGCTGGCCGAGCGCCAGTTGCCGTATCTGTCAGCGATAAGTCTTTGGGAAGCGCAGATGCTGAACGCCAAGGGCAGGCTGAAACTCGATTTGCCCTTCGACCGCTGGCTGCGCGAAGCCGCGAGCCCAGAGGTGGTCCGTATACTGCCGCTCGACGTCGAAGTGGTGTTGGGCCTGAGCACGCTGCCCGCGCGCTTTCACGGCGATCCGGCCGATCGCATTATCGTAGCCACGGCGCGGGTGTTTAACTTGCCGCTACTCTCATTCGATTCGGCGATCCGCAAGGCGCGGATCGTGCGGTTATGGAAGGTCCCTTAGACCCGGTAGCGTGCTAGTCTCACTCGACGTATGCGCACCAGAACGCAGGGCGGGGCCCGAGATCGCACACCGTTCGGCGGATTACGGCGGCCGTTGGCTCGGCGCTTGCCGTAACGATGGCGAATCTGATCGCTTATCTGGCGCTCGGCACGCTCGCCGGGATCCTCGCCGGGCTGCTCGGGATCGGAGGCGGCATCGTGATCGTGCCCGGTCTTTATTTCTTGTTTTTGGCGCAAGGATTCTCCGAGCAGATTTGCATGCACCTCGCCATCGGCAGTTCGCTCGCAAGCGTGGTCTTTACCTCGATGTCCTCGGCTTCGGCGCATCATCGCCGGGGTTTCGTGCATTGGACCGCCGTGCGGGGATTGACGCCCGGGATCTTGGCCGGGGCCGCGCTCGGGGCCGCGCTTGCCGATCTCATCCCCGAGCGGGGGTTGCGGCTCATGTTCGGCCTATTCGAGATCGTCGTTGCCGTGCAACTGCTGGTTGATTTCAAACCGGCTCCGCACCGCGAGTTGCCTGGGCGTGCGGTGCTCGGCCTCACGGGCGCGGTGATCGGCATGGTATCCGCGCTCCTCGGGATCGGCGGTGGCACGCTGACCGTACCGCTGTTGTTATGGTGTAATGTATCGATGCATCCAGCCGTGGGCACGTCGGCGGCCTGCGGTTTGCCGATCGCGCTCGCGGGTGCGCTCGGGTTCCTGATCACGGGCTGGGATGGGGCCGGTTTGCCGCACTGGAGCAGCGGTTATCTGTACTGGCCGGCCGTGACCGCGGTGGCCGGGGGGGGCGTCTTGTTCGCCCCGTTCGGTGCGCGCCTCGCCCATACCCTGCCGGTCGCGAGTCTGAAGCGGCTATTCGCGCTGGTGGTGGCGGCCATCGGCATACGCATCCTTATTTAGGCGCTTACCGAAACAACATCGACAAAAAATTGTCGATGTTGCGGTACCACGAACTGCCCCGACAGGGGCCACTTTTCGGCGCGCAGTCTCCGAAAAGCGTAGATTCTCACTCAGACAATGTTATACAGAATGACTTCGACAAATCTGCAAGTCCCTTCTCCCTCAGGGAGAAGGTTATCGGTGCTCGGAATCCTCATGTATTTCAATATATACACTCCGGTTGCTCGTCCCATCCTTGGGACACACTCCTGGGTGCTCGCGCTTCGTTTCGCTCGCCGTGGGTGCGGGTGCCCATCGACCCGTGGGTGTGATCCTGTGTAGGGTGCGTCCCACGCACCAAAATCCAAAAGCCGGCCCCGCGAGAGGTTCTTTGCGCGTGCTACACTGCAGCTATGGCAAGCGTCACCTTTGATACCCTCAAGTTCGTCGAAAGGCCCAAGGCCGCTGGCGTTCCCGAGGCCCAGGCCAAGGCTCTGGCCGAGGCCTAGAAGGATGTATTCGCCGAGGCGCTTGATGTCAGCCTAACGACGAAGTCGGATATTCTGGGTCTGCGACTAGATCTGAAAGCGGACATAGAACGCCTCGATCGCAAACTGGTGGAGCATGACGGTGAATTCAAGTTAATCAAATTCATGCTCACTATGCTGATAGGTGGCGTCGTCGCACTGATCCTCAGGTCATTTTTCTAAGCAGCCAGCGTAGCGTGCGCCGTGCGCACGAAATCAAACCCACGCCCTTCCTCGCGAGGGGTTTTTTATTCGCCTCGAGTGTAGCGTTGTGCGCACGCTACCCCCTGCGATCAGTCTCGCCGGATGACTCATTTCGCGAGTGAACCCGGGATGTTCGGACTCTCGGGGTTAACGTCGACGGTCTGGCGGCTCGGCACCACTACCAAATCCATATCTTCCATCGGAATCGCTCCGAGCAACGGTTCATCGCCTATCACCATCGCCCCGGTGAAGCAGCGGCGGTTCTTGAATCTGACCTCGATGGGGCCGACGTAAGGCACGGCAACCCTATGACCATTCGCCAGCGTCACTTCCCGCTTTTCAAGCTCGCCCAGGTCAAGTTGAATGGCCAGATGCTCGGGAATACAGAGATGAATGGCGCCGGTATCGACGAGTGCCTTGACACTGATCGGCTCTAAGCCCCCTCTGGCCGGATTCCTGAGTGTAAGCTCTGTTCGGATGATGCCCATGCCGCCCTCCGTTAATCACGAGGCCGTATAATAGCGAGACTAGCGTTGTGTTGTGTGCGGGCTGCGGGTGGTCATGATAGCAGTTTCGCGTTGGAAGGACGGGCATGGCGCGAAGGAGGTGGTCCATCCTTGGACCTCATCCGCATCCGTGCGCCGCATGCAGGCTTCCGGAATTCCCTTCCCGGGCCACCTTGCAATGCGCTAATCTTATCGGACCGTTGGTAGCGTATCTTTAACGCCCTTACCCATGCCGGGACGGTCATGACAATAACTGTGAACGCTGTTTCACCCCCCGCGCGGGTGCGTTGACCGGGGCGCATCCGGCGTGGTAGCGCCCGCAAATCCGTCCGTGACAGCCGGGCGCCGCGGGTAGTAAATATGTCAAACGGCGAGAATATTCGGGTTGGGCCCGATGAAGGGTTCGAGGGTCTTGAGAATTTCCTTGTGCACCTTGGGGCCGCCGGTGACGACGTTTCCGGAACGGAGATAACCGGAGCCTCCTTCCAGATCGCTAACGATACCGCCGGCTTCGAGGATCAAAAGCGCGCCCGCGGCGATGTCCCATTGTTTCAATCCGAATTCCCAGAAGCCATCCAAGCGCCCGCAAGCCACGTAGGCGAGGTCGAGCGCCGCCGATCCGGCCCGGCGTATTCCAGAGGTCACTTCGATGAGCGCTTTGAGCATCGCGAGGTAGCGGTCGAGGTGCTGCAATTCCCGAAACGGGAACCCGGTACCCAACAAGGCCCCCGGCAAGTTGGGGTGTTGAGTGACGCGGATGCGGCGATCGTTCAGGAGCGCCCCCTTCCCACGGCTCGCCGTGAACAGCTCCTGCCGCAGCGGGTCGTAAACCACGGCCTGATCCAGCCGCCCCCTATGCTTCAGGGCGATGGATACGGCGAATTGCGGAAACCCGTGTATGAAGTTGGTCGTGCCATCCAAGGGATCGACGACCCATTGGTACTCGTCGCTCCCGTGAGTGCCGCTCTCCTCGGCCAGGATGGCATGGTTTGGATAGGCCTTGAGGAGGATGTCGATGATCGCACCCTCGGCTAGTCGATCAACCTCCGTGACAAAGTCGTTCTGTTGTTTGGTATCGATTCTCAAGCCTTGAACGCGGTCGAGGTGCCTGACGATAATGTCACCCCCTTTGCGCGCGCCGCGAATCGCGATATTAAGCATGGGGTGCATCGGTGGGTTGCCTCGGGTGCGTAGTTACGAATCAAGCGCGAAATTCTATCCAACAATGAGCGTGAAAGCGAAATGGTCTTGAATCCCGGATGAATAGTGGCGCTTTGGCGAAACTGCGCTTTGTGCTGGTGCGGCCGACGCATCCCGGCAATATCGGCGCCAGTGCGCGCGCGTTGAAGACCATGGGACTCAGACGTCTCTTCCTCGTGGCGCCTAATCGCTATCCTTCGGCCGACGCCACGGCGATGGCCGCCGGAGCCGCCGATGTGCTGCGGGAGACAGTGATCTGTGGATCGCCCGCCGAGGCCGTGCGCGGATGCGGTCTGGTGGTCGGCGCCAGCGCTCGGGACCGCAGCATCCCCTGGCCGACTGTCTCGGCGCGCGAAGGCGCGTCACGAATCATCGAGGCGACCGGGCGCGGGGAGGTTGCTCTGCTCTTCGGGCCGGAGCATTCCGGCCTCAGCAATACCGAGGTCGATCTTTGCCAGCTCTTGGTCAAGGTGCCGGCCGCTCCGGAGTATTCCTCACTCAATCTCGCGGCCGCCGTTCAGATCATCGCCTACGAATTGCGCCAAGCCGCGATCCCTCACGATGCGGCAGCGGATCTCGCTATCGAACGCGCCGCGACCGCCGACGAGATGGCGCGGCTTTACCTGCACCTCGAAGAGACCATGATCGACGCCGGGTTCCTCGATCCGGAGAAACCGCGCCGGCTCATGCGGCGCATGCGGCGATTGTTTAATCGCGTTAGCCTCGATCAGAACGAGCTAAACATCCTGCGCGGGTTTCTCGCTGCGGTGGGGGCCAAGATTAAAGCCAAGTCGAGCGAGAGGTTGTGAATAAATCGTCGCGAGCAGCCCCGAGCGCTAGCCGGCATCGATGACTACGCGCGCATCATCCTCCCGCGCTGCTTCCACCCAACCGATCCGCCAAGCGGACTCGCCGCTGTGCCGGAGGTGTTCGAGCGCCGCGCCGGCATCGTTCGGGCTCACGATCACGACCATGCCGATACCGCAGTTGAATGTCCGGTACATCTCCCGCGTTTCGATGCCGCCGGCATCCCGGATCCATTCAAAAATCGGCGGCCACGGCCACGCAGTGGCTGTAATCACCGCACGGGCGCCCAAAGGCATGACGCGCGGCAAATTGTCGATGAAGCCCCCGCCCGTGATGTGGGCGATCGCTCGGAGGCGGACGCTACGGAGCAAGGCGAGGATCGTCTTCACGTAGATGCGGGTCGGTTCGATCAAGGTATCGGCGAGGCTGCGGCCGCCGAGATCCATCGTCAAATCCGCGGCCGAGTCGGTGATCAACTTTCGGATCAATGAATAGCCGTTGGCGTGCGGGCCGCTCGAGGCGATGCCGATGATGGCATCGCCCGGGATCACCCCACGTCCGTCGATAAGCCGATCTTCCTCGACGACGCCGACACAGAATCCGGCGAGATCGTAGTCCGCTGTTTGATACAAGCCCGGCATCTCGGCCGTCTCACCGCCGATAAGCGCCATCCCGGCCAGCTCGCAGCCTCGGGCGATGCCGGCGACCACTTGCTCGGCCGTGTCGAGGTTTAGCCGGCCCGTGGCGAAATAATCGAGGAAGAACAGCGGCTCCGCGCCTTGCACGACCACGTCGTTCGCGCACATGGCGGCGAGATCGATGCCGATCGTCCGGTGCCGGTTGAGGTCGATCGCGAGCTTGAGCTTGGTGCCCACACCATCGGTCGAGGAGATCAACAGCGGTTTGTTATAGTTCAAGCCGGCGAGGCTGAAAAGCGCCCCGAAGCCGCCGATTCCGCCCACCACCCCTGGCCGGTGGGTCGCGCGCGCATAGGGTTTTATGCGCCGCACGAACGCGTTGCCACGCTCGATGTCGACGCCCGCGTCCCGGTAAGTCGCTCCCTTTTCTTGGCCGTTTCGCATCGGCTTATGGTAGCGGCGTGGGATTCGTGCGGCAAACCTTGACGGCAGCCGCCATCTTAGCATACGTTCCGCGCATGCGCTGGGTGCGATATCTTTTGCTGGCCGCGGGATCGGTCCTCGCCTTAGCGAGTGAAGCGGCCCAGGTCCGTGGGCTTTACGAGGCGGAGATCCCGACCGCGGGCGGCGAGCCGGCCGCGAAGGCCGAGGCGATGCAAATGGCGCTCCGGGCCGTGCTCGTCAAGCTCACGGGCGATCGCAATGCCGCGCAACGCGAAGGTGTCGCGAGTCTATTCAAGGAGCCGCAGGTTTACATACAGCAATACGGATATCAGACCTCCGAGGGCGGGCACGGGAACACGGACGGCGGCGGGCGCGTGTTGGCGGTGAAATTCGACGCGAAGGCGCTCAGCGGCGCTGTCCGTCGCGCGGGTTTGAATCTTTGGGGACGCGAGCGCCCGCTGGTGCTGGTCGGCGTCTCGCTCGGCTCCGGCGGAAAACGCGTTATGGTCAGCCGCGACGACGCTTCGGGCTACATGCACGCCATCGAGTATCAAGCCCGGCAGCGCGGTCTACCCATCGTGATACCGATCATGGATGAGCGCGACCGGGCATGGCTGTCCGATCTGCAAACGCCGCCGGCAACGGCCACCGGCGACGTTTCGAACCCCTACGGAGCCGATGCGATCCTGACGGGCCATCTCGACGAAGTGCCGAGCGGTTTATGGGAGGCTAGCTGGAGCCTATTCTTTGGCGGAGAAGTTCAACGCTGGCGTTCCCAAGGCAATAGCGCGGAGACGGTGTTGGAGGAAGGCGTCGACCAGGGCACCGATGCTTTGGTCGCGCAATTGAACCCGCCCGCCGACCAGTTGTTGGAGGATATCGTCAAGCTCACCGTGCATGGTGTGGCGGCGCTCGACGACTATGCGCAATTACAGCGTTACTTGGAATCGCTCGACGCGGTTACCCATAGCAGCGTGGTTCGAGTGCAACCCAATAGCGTGGAATTTGTGGTGATCGCCCGTGGAGGCGAAAGCTCGCTCGGCCGCGCCATCGCTCTCGGCAAGTATCTGGAGCCGATGAGTGGAGACCCGGTGCCCGGGCATTACCAACTACGCTTGCAGTAAAACCTGGGATCGGGCATCTCCGTGACGCAGCCGAGACAACTCCCGTTTGTATTCCCCGAGGGCCGGAGCCCGAGCTTCGAGCTTTACTATCCGGGGCCCAATCGCGAGGTTTTCGAGCACGTCCGGCGGCTCGGCGAGGCGCCGGCGAGCCTCTATTTGTGGGGGCCTAGCGGTACCGGAAAGACCCATCTCCTACAGGCCGCTGGTCATGAGTTTACCGCCCTGGGGCGCCGGGCCTGCTACCTCGCGCTCGCGCAAAACGCGGAGCTATCCCCAACGATCTTGGAGGGGCTTGAGGATCTAGACTTGGTTTGCATCGACGAGTTGCACAGCGTCGCCGGAAATCGCGAGTGGGAGCGCGCGTTACTTCATTTGTACGAGCGCTTGCGGGATCTTGGGCGCTGCTTCGTCCTCGCCAGCCTGGAAAGTCCCGGATTCACCAACATCGATCTGCCCGATCTCAAATCGCGGCTCGCCTGGGGTTTGGTATTCCACCTCCGGCAACTCGACGAGTGTGATAAAATCCGCGCTCTGCAATGGCGCGCAACGCTTCGCGGCGCGGACCTTCCCGTTGAGGTGGCGAAGTATCTTTTGCGACGCAATTCGCGCGCGATGGCGGAGTTGTGCCGGGTGCTCGATGAGTTGGATGAGTCATCGCTGGCCATGCAGCGTAGGCTCACATTACCGTTATTGCGGGCTGTGTTGGATCGTCGATGATCACGGAGGCAGTATGACAACAACAACGATGGGGCCAGGTAAACAAGCGTGGTCTTGGTATAAAGCGGGCTGGCGGCTGTTCTTAATCAACCCTTCGACGTGGATTTTGTACACTTTCCTGTGGGTGCTATTGGCGATTTTTCTTTGGCAGATCCCGATTCTCGGCCGCGTCGCTTGGTGGATGATCAATCCCGCGCTTTACGCCGGGTTTCTATACCAAGCCGCCGAGATGGAACAGGGACGGCCGCTTGCCATGAACCGTTTCTTCATCGGCCTTACCGATAAGACCAAGCGCCTGCCGCTGCTCATGCTGGGCGTCATCACCTTAGCCGCATACGTTTTTCTTCATGCCGTGGCGATTGTGGATCCGAGTCTGTATTCAACGACTGAGTCGCTATTGCGGACCGATGCGAGCAGCGGGATCGTGGCGATCGTGATCAATCTACTCTTGCGCTGCGTGCTCTTGTTAATGATCCTTACCTTAGCGACGATGGCCTTGCTGTACTCCTGTCCCGCGATCATGTTTGCCGGGAGCGATGCGTTTGACGCCATGATGAATAGCTTTGAGACCTGCGCGAGGCACTGGCGCGCGTTTGCGGCCTTCATGGGCATCTTCATCGGACTGGCCATCGCGGCGATGATTCCCATGGGCCTTGGGCTTTTAGTGCTGATGCCGGTCACTTTCTGCGCCGCGTATGCCAGCTTTCAAACGCTGTACGTTTCAGCGCAGCCCGACTCGAACGCACCCGGTTGATATCTATGAGTCCAGGGCCTGTCGTAGGCGGAGGGCCGTCTGAGCGAGGCGCCGGCCGAGGGCGACACAAAGCTCGTGCTCATCGCCGGTGATCGGGCGATCGCTATCGGTGCCCGCAACATGGCTTGCGCCGTACGGTGTGCCCCCGCTCGCGCTGCGCATGAGCGCGGGCTCGCCGTAGGGTAAGCCTAGCACCAGCATTCCGTGGTGCAATAACGGAAGCATCATCGAAAGCAAGGTGCTTTCTTGCCCGCCGTGCTGGCTGGATGTGGAGGTAAAGACAGCCGCCGGTTTGCCGATCAACGCGCCCGACACCCACAGATCCGATGTCCCGTCGAGAAAATACTTGAGGGGGGCGGCCATGTTGCCGAAGCGCGTTGGACTCCCGAGCGCAAGCGCGGCGCACTCGACCAGATCGTCGCGGGTGGCGTAGGGAGGTCCATGTTCGGGAATCAGATCCTCGCTCGCCTCGCATACGGCCGAGACCGCGGGAACCGTTCGCAGGCGGGCTTGGCAATTCGGGACCCCGTCGATACCCCGCGCGACCAGGCGGGCCATCTCGGCGACGTTGCCGTGGCGGCTGTAAAAAAGCACTAGGACCTCGATCACCGGGGATCACTCACAGAATCTCGAATACTCGTTCGGGCGGACGGCCGATGATCGCTTTGGCGCCGCTGATGACGATCGGACGTTCGAGCAAGATCGGATGTTGAATGAGCGCGGAAATCAGATCCTCGTCACTCAAGGTGGGATCATCGAGACCGGCTTGTTTATATTCGGCCTCGTTCTTACGCAGGAGCTCGCGTGGCTTGATGTGCAGAAGCTTTAAGAGCCGCGCTAGGGCCTCCCGATCGGGGGAGGTCTTAAGATATTCAACAATTTCCGGCTCGATTCCGCGTTTCTTAAGTAACTCGAGGGCTTGCCGGGACTTGGAGCAGCGTGGGTTGTGATAGATAGTCACCTTCATGGTCCGATCCTCCTGACGTGTATGGTTGCGGGCCGTGTCGCGCCTCGAAAGCGAACCGCACTGGTTCGGCACGTGGTGGCCCCTTATACTTTTCGCCCGTTAAGCTAGCGTAAAATCGAGCTTAGGTGAACACCTGTGTTAAGTGTCTGGTCAGCGGCCGCGTGCAAGGCGTCTATTTTCGGGCCCATACCCGCCACCAGGCGTTGCAGCTCGGACTTAACGGCTGGGTACGGAACGTCCCTAGCGGCCAGGTGGAGGTTCTGGCGTGCGGTCCCGCGGTGGAGGTCGAGAAGCTCATAGCGTGGCTTTGGCAGGGACCGGCAGAGGCGCGGGTAGCCGACGTTCGGTGCGTAGCGGTATCGACGCGGATCCCGGCAGGCTTCGTGATCCGCTAAGGAAGCTCTGCGAAAGTGTCGCGAGCAAGCCCAAATGCGCGAAGCCGTGGAGCGAGTCGCGAGACATATCAGGTAGATAGGCGAGCGAGGAGCGAGCACGCGACAAAGCAGATGGGCTGCGCAGTAACTTTTGCAGAGCTTCCCTAATCAACCGGCGAGACGCGCCTTGATAAACGGCACGGTCTCGCCGAGGTTGATACGCTGCGCGTTTACGTCTCGTCGGCCTTTGTATTCGAGCGTATCGTTGTCCAACCCGCGTTCGCTAGGCACCAAGCGATGCGGGATCCCCACCAGGTCCAAGTCGTTGAACATCACGCCCGGCCGTTCTTTGCGATCGTAGTACAGGACCTCGATGCCGGCCGCCAGCAGCTCGGCATACAGCCGCTCGACCACCTCGCTCAAGCGTCCCGAGCGCTGCATATTGATCGGCGCGAGCGCCACCTGGAAAGGTGCGATCGCCCCCGGCCAGATGATGCCGCGTTCATCATGATTCTGCTCGATTGCCGCGGCCACGATCCGCGATACACCAATGCCATAGCACCCCATGATCAAGGTCACTGCCTCGCCGTTTTCGTCGAGGCAAGTGGCCTTCATCGTCCGGCTGTATTTTTCGCCTAGCTGAAAGATGTGACCGATCTCGATGCCTCTAGCGATCTCCAAAGGCCCCTCACCGCTTGGACTCGGGTCGCCCGCGACCACCTCACGCAGGTCGGCGTTAACCGGTTCCGGTAGATCACGTCCCCAATTGACGCCGGTGAGGTGTTGACCTTCGGCGTTGGCGCCGCAAACGAAGTCCGCGAGTTGGGCCGCGCTATGATCGGCGATGATGGGGATCGTGAGCCCGCGCGGGCCGAGGGAGCCTGGGCTGCAGCCGATGGCGGCTTTGACCCGCTCGGGACTTGCGAGCGTCAGCGGCATGGCGACGTGCTCGATCTTTTCCGCCTTGCGCGGGTTAAGCTCATGATCGCCCCGGAGCACGAGTGCGGTCAGGCCGCTGTTCCTCCCTTCGACGATCAAGGTCTTGAGGCAGCGGGCGGGTTCGACGACGAGAAAGCGGCTCACCTCGTCGATGCTCTCCCGGCCGGGTGTCGCGACCGATTGCAATGCCGCGCTCGCAGGCGGCCGTGGACCGGACGGCGCCGGCGCCGGCGTAAGCTCCACGTTGGCGGCATAGGCGCCATCCGCGCTATAGGCGATACGATCCTCGCCCGCTTCGGCCAGGACGTGAAATTCATGCGACAGGTTGCCGCCGATGTTGCCGGTATCCGCAAGCACGGCGCGAAATCTAAGCCCCATGCGGGTGAAGATTCGGGTGTAGGTCGCGTACATCCGGTCATAGGTCGCTTGCAAGGAGCTTTGATCAAGGTGAAAGGAATAGGCGTCCTTCATCAAAAACTCGCGCGCCCGCATGATGCCGAAACGCGGCCGCACCTCGTCGCGGAACTTGGTCTGGATCTGGTAGAAGTTCGCGGGCAATTGCTTGTAGCTGCGGATCTCCCGGCGCACCAGATCCGTAATGACTTCCTCATGGGTCGGACCGAGGCAAAACTCGCGTTCATGCCGATCCCGGAAGCGCAGAAGCTCCGGGCCATAGTGCTGCCAGCGGTGCGATTCCTGCCACAGCTCCGCCGGTTGCACGCCCGGCAGCAGGACCTCTTGGGCGCCGGCGCGATCCATTTCTTTGCGGATGATGCGTTCCACCTTGCGCAGCACGCGCAATCCGAGTGGAAGCCAGGTATAAATCCCCGCCGCGAGCCGGCGGACCATACCCGCCCTCAGCATGAGATGGTGGCTGATAATCTCGGCGTCGGCGGGGGATTCCCTCACGGTCGGGAGTAAAAACTGCGAGATCCGCATTGTCGTCCACTCCTAGTGTACTGTCACAGAAATACACCGCATAACACCGGCCCGTCATTCCGGCCAAGTCCGCGCAGCGGACGCGAGCCGGAATCCATGCGGAGCATAGATCGGCGGTGGATTCCCGCTTCCGCGGGAATGACGAACCGGGTTTTCGACGCCGACCGTGTTTTCTGACTTATTTGAGCTACAGAAACACTAGCGTTGCCGGTCCGGTTCCGGTGTTGTCGGCGATCGGCTTCGAGCCGCGCATTCTACACCATTGCAGCGGCTTGACCTGATTCGGAAATGCCAGTAGCTTCTCATATCTCAAGGTCCCAAAAGGTGTTAGAGGTGACAGAAAAATTACGCGGGGCGGAGATCTTCGTACGCTGCCTCAAGGATGAAGGGGTCGATTACATTTTCGGCTATCCCGGCGGGGCCGTGCTGCATATCTATGACGCGTTGTTTAAGCAAGACGCCGTCAAGCACATCCTCGTGCGGCACGAACAAGGCGCCACCCACGCCGCGGACGGTTATGCGCGGGCCACCGGCAGGCCGGGCGTGGTCTTGGTGACCTCGGGTCCCGGCGTGACCAACACCATCACCGGGATCGCCACGGCCTACATGGACTCGATCCCGCTGGTCGTATTCACCGGTCAGGTGCCGACTCATCTCATCGGCAATGACGCTTTTCAAGAAGTCGATGCGATCGGTATCACCCGTCCGTGCGTCAAGCACAATTTCCTGGTCGAAAACGTCAACGACCTCGCGAGCGTAATCAAGAAGGCGTTTTACATCGCCACCACGGGCCGCCCCGGTCCCGTGGTCGTGGATATTCCGAAAGACGTCACCGCCGACGTAGCCGAGTACCATTACCCGGAAACGGTCGAAATGCGTTCCTATAAACCGGTCACCAAGGGCCATCCGGGCCAGATCAAGAAGGCCGTGGCGCTCATCCTCGCGGCCAAGCGTGCGATGATTTACACCGGGGGCGGTATCGTGCTCGACAACGCCGCCGGGGAGCTCATCGAGTTTACGCGCCATCTCGGCTACCCGATCACCAACACCCTGATGGGGCTCGGCGCCTATCCGGGAACGGATCCGCAGTTCATCGGCATGCTCGGGATGCACGGCACCTACGAGGCCAACATGGCGATGCACCACTGCGATGTGCTCATCGCCATCGGCGCGCGTTTCGATGACCGCGTCACGGGCGATCTCAAACACTTTTGCCCGGAGGCCAAGATTGTCCATATCGACGTTGATCCCTCGTCGATCGCGAAGAACGTACCGGTGGCTGTACCGATCGTCGGCGGCGCGGGCAGCGTCTTGCGCGATTTGATCAAGGCGCTGCACGATAGCGGCGCGCAACCTGATCAGGGCGTGCTGGCGGTGTGGTGGGGACAAATTAAAGAATGGCAGGCCGTCGATTGCCTGCGTTACGACCGCACCACCGAGGTCATCAAGCCACAGTATGTCATCGAGCAGCTCTATGAGCTCTCCGGCGGCGATGCGTATATCACTTCCGATGTCGGCCAACACCAGATGTGGGCGGCGCAGTTTTATAAGTTCGACCAACCCAGGCGGTGGATCAACTCGGGAGGGCTCGGCACCATGGGGTTCGGCTTGCCGGCGGCCTTGGGTGTGCAGGTAGCGTTTCCCGAACATCTCGTGGCCTGCATCACGGGCGAGGCCAGCTTGGTAATGTGCATCCAGGAGCTCTCGACCTGCCTACAGTACGGGCTGCCCATTAAAATCATCAATCTTAACAATCGCTACATGGGAATGGTCCGGCAGTGGCAAGAATTCTTCTACGATCGGCGCTACTCGCACTCGTATATGGATGCCTTGCCCGATTTCGTCAAATTGGCGGAGAGCTTCGGGCACGCCGGGATGCGGATTGAAAAGACCGCTAGCGTGCGGCCGGCCCTCAAGGAAGCGCTGGGGATGAAAGAGCGCCTGGTGCTGATGGATTTCATCACCGATCAGACCGAAAACGTCTACCCCATGATTGCCGCGGGCAAGGGTCACCATGAAATGCATCTGTCGCCGGAAAGGGAACTGGCTTAGAGGTGCGCCGGATCATCTCTATTTTGCTCGAAAATGAGGCCGGCGCGCTATGTCGGGTGGCCGGTCTTTTTTCGGCGCGCGCCTATAACATCGAGTCCTTGACCGTAGCCCCGACGGAGGATCCAAGCGTCTCGCGCTTGACCTTGGTCACGGGCGGTTCCGACGAGATCATCGAACAG
>JALZJW010000101.1 GCA_030859565.1 Pseudomonadota bacterium | reverse complement strand
GTGCTGGAGCAGCAGACGAGCTTCGACGGCGCGCAGCGCACCGGGGTCGCCCGCCGCTTCGACGCGGGCGGTCACCTCGTGCGCGCGACCGTGCCGTCGTACGACGTGACGAAGGCACCGTATACCTGGTGGACCGACTTCGATCCGCTCGGCCGGCCGGCGAGTAAGTCGATGGTGCTCGACGATCCGAACATCGTGCGCTCCGAGAGCTATTTGTACAGCGGGCTCACCACCACGACCAGCTTGACAGGCACGTACACCGGGCCGACCCGGACGCGCACCGAGGACCTCGCCGGCCGCGTGCTGCAGACCACCGACGGCGCGGCTGGCCGGGTGCGCTTCCGCTACGAGCCGCTCGGGCTGCTCGCGCTGACCGAGGATCCGAAGGGCAACGTCAGCACCAGCACGTACGACGCGCGCGGCCGGCTGATCGGGATCCAGGACCCCGACAAGGGGCCTCACGTCTACGAGTACGACGGCTTCGACCAGCCGATCACGCGCACCGACGCGCGCAACGCCGTGATCCGTACCGTGTACGACACGCTCGGCCGGCCGACCCAGCGCACGATCGACGGCGCCCCGACGCCGCTCGCGACCTGGACCTACGACGTCAAGCGCAAGGGCGCGCTCGACGGCGAGCGCTCTGGAAACGGGTTCGTTCGCGCGCCGTCGTACGATCTCGCCGGCCGGGTGACCCAGCGCACGACCGAGATCGACGGCCGCAGCTTCGTGACCGACTACGGCTACAACTGCCGCGGACACCTGGTCTCGGTGCGCTACCCGAGCGGCAAGGAGCTCGGCTTCGATCGCAACGAACGCGGCTACCTCGCGCACGAGGACGACTGGGGCTTCAGCGCGGGCCCTCGGGTCACGCTGCGCACGATCGACGCGGTCAGCGCACGCGGCGCGGCCGAGCAGGCCACGCTCGCGAACGGCGCCCAGGACAAGCTCGCGTACCTCGCGGCGACCGGCCAGCTCGCGAGCCACCAGGTCGTGACCGGCTCGACGAAGCTCCTCGACGCGAGCTATCGCTACGACGATGCGGCCGCCAACCTGACGGCGCAGACCAACAACGTGCTCGGCGTCACCGAGGCGTACCGCTACGACGGCGTGAACCGCCTCGATCGCACGACCCGCACCTTCGCATCGGGCCCTGCGACGGTGGTGACCTACGCGTACGACGCGGTCGGCAACTTCACGTCGAAGAGCGATCGCGCGACCGGGTTCGTGTACGGCAACGCCGCGAAGTCAGCGCCGACGCTGGCCGGGCCGAACGGCCTCCGCAGCTACACCCGCGCCGGCGGCGGCACGGTGTCGGACTTCCGCTACGACGCGAACGGCAACCTGATCGCGGGCGACGGGCGCACGCTGGTCTACGACTGGGTGTTCGAGGTGCCGACGTCGATCGCGCGCGGCGGCGCGACGACGACGTTCGCCTACGACCCCGAGGGCGCGCGGTTCAAGAAGGTCGAGAACGGCAGGACCACGTACTACGTCGACGGCAAGCTGTACGAGCACACCGAGGACGCCGCCGGCAACCAGACGCTGCTGCACTTCGTCGGCGGCAGCGTGCTTCAGACGCTCGCGCGGCCCGCCGGCAGCCCGACCGCGAACCAGACCACGAGCTTCCTCCACGGCGACCGGCTCGGCTCGACCGAGCTCATTACCCCGGGCACCGCGGCCGAGCTCGCGACCGCGATCGCGGCGAACATGCTCGAGCGCCACGCGTTCGATCCGTACGGCGCGCCGCGCAACCCCGACTGGACCGACGGCAGTGGCGTGTGGGCGTCACCGACCACATCGCGCGGCTTCACCGCGCACGACCACCTCGGCGACCACCAGCTCGTCCACATGAACGGCCGGGTCTATGACCCGCTGCTCGGCCGGTTCGTCAGCGTCGATCCGATCGTGTCGGAGCCGCTGAACACGCAGGCGTTCAACCGCTACGGCTACCTGTCGAGCAACCCGACGAGCGGCACCGATCCGAGCGGGTTTGCCGGCGTGGTCTACGAGAGCGGCAAGGACATCGACGAGGAGCTCATCGTAACCGCGAAGTGCCCCGACGCAACGTGCCGGCGCAACCGCGACGCGCTTCGCCAGCTCAACCTGAGGCGGGCGCGCCCCGGACGCTTCGAGGGACGCGGAGTCGACTTCGATCGCGGCGGTCAGACCTACATCAAGAACGATTCCGGCGACGGCGTGGGCCGACGCATCGTCGAGAACCGCCTCGACCCGGGTGGATTTTCAAGGCCGACTGACACGCGTGGGTGGCTCGAGCAGAATGGGCTCGACACATGGGAGAAGTGGAATCCGTTCCGCGGATTCGTACGGCATTGGCAGAAGGCGACGTTCGAGTCGACCCTTGAGGAACTCAACGAAGCGTCGGCCGCGGTGCCGTTGGGTACGCCAGTCGTAAAAGCCGTCACAGGTTCGCTGTTGGCTGGCAAGGGCATAATTGCGGCCAGATTTGCGGCCGGCAATGCGCGTCACGCCGCCGCGGTTGAGGTGATGGCGAAATGGCTTGAGGAGGGGGGGTACGCGACCCGCATCCGTCCGAGGAACTGGCTCGATATTCCCGGACGTTTCCGCTATCCAGACATCGAGGTGTGGGAGCCCCTGGCGGGTAATGCGCGGGTGCTGGTGGGGTTCGTCGAGGTGAAGACGGGCAGAGCGTTCCGATCGATTGCCCAGATTTGGAAGGATGCATATATGGCGTCGCAGGGGATCCCGACACGCGTGGCTTCGTTTCCCCACGGGGTACCATGACGAAGAGTCGGCTGGGGCGCTGGTGACACGGATCTCCGAGCCGAGCTGCGCCGGAAGTAGAGCTCGCGCGTCGGCCGAGTGCTCGTCGGTCCACACGTGGGTCGTCGGCGGCACAAGACGAGCTGCGTGACGGTGAATGGGATCTCGGTCGCGGTGTCGCTGGCGTTCCTGCTGCCGGTGGTGCCGCGCCCGGAGCGCAAGCCCGGCGGTGGGTGAGCGTGGGGGAGTTTGGCGGGGGAGTTTGGGGTAAGAATACCTAAGCAATTTTTACTCTGACCCCGAACTACCTACGCGCAATGGCACGGTGTCACACACCTACGGCTCTGAGGCCGATTTCGTCTGCGCCGCCGCGGCGTCATGGGTGTCGTGGTGATCATCGAGCGCTCCGAAGGCGTCACTAGGCGCGGGTGCGCTCTCGCAATTCGGCGGCGGTTGGTTCCGGAGTATCCGTAATTGGGTGCGCATGAACCGCAACCGCTCGCGGGTATACGCAGAACTGCATCATCTTCAGCCGGAGCGTGGCGCCCGCCTGGAACCTGGCTGCATCGTGGTGCAGATGAGGCAGTTCGATGCTGACGCCGGTGCCGTTGGCCAATACTTCGGCGCTGGCGCGCACGATGGGCCCGGTGCGCTGAACGGCGGTTACGCGCACCTCGATACCGGGCGAGCCCAGGTCCGCAAGACGCAGGTCGCCGGGGCGTACGTAGAGGTCGGCGGGGCCGTCGGGATGGATGATGTCGGTGACCAGCGGTTGCTCGGCGCCGCGCAGGAACACCTTGCGTCCGTGCATTTCGGCGTCGAGCACGTTGGTGCCGCCCAAAAAGTCGAAGACGAACGGCGTGCGCGGGTGCTCGTACACCTCGTCCACGGTGCCGACTTGCTCGAGGCACCCACGGTTCATGATCACCACCCGGTCGGCCAATTCCAGCGCCTCTTCCTGGTCATGGGTGACAAACACTGTGGTGTAGCCGGTCCGGTTGTGCAGCTCGCGCAGCCAGCGGCGCAGGTCCTTGCGCACCTTGGCGTCGAGCGCGCCGAACGGTTCGTCCAAGAGCAGCACGCGTGGTTCGATCGCCAGGGCGCGGGCCAGGGCTACCCGCTGTTTCTGGCCGCCGGACAACTGGTGCGGGTAGCGCCGCTCCAGGCCGCCGAGCTGCACTAGGTCCAGCAGCTCGACGGCCTTGCGGCGCATCTGAGCCTTACCGGGCCGCAAGAACCTGGGCCGCACGCGCAGACCGAAGGCGATGTTGTCCAGCACGCTCATGTGCTTGAACAGTGCGTAGTGCTGGAACACGAAACCGACGCGGCGCTCACGCACGGGCTTGCGCGCCATGTTCTCGGCGCCGAACAGAATCTCCCCGTAGTCCGGAAATTCAAGCCCGGCGATGACGCGCAGCAGCGTCGTCTTGCCGGAGCCGGACGGACCCAAGAGCGCGATCAGCTCACCCGACCGGATGTCGAGATTAACGTCCACCAGCGCGGGAAAGCCGGTGAAGCTTTTGTGGATGTGGCGGATTCGAATGTCCATGAGGAGCTCCGTCAATGACGTTGAGAGGCCGAAAGCTCGGCGCCGTGGCGTGCTTCGAGGAAGGACTTCAGTGCGAGCGTGATCAAGGCCAGTCCGGCCAACAGCGAGGCCACGGCGAAGGCCGCGGCGAAGTTGTATTCGTTGTAGAGGATTTCGACGTGCAGCGGCATTGTATTGGTCTCGCCGCGGATGTGGCCGCTGACCACGGAGACCGCACCGAACTCGCCCATGGCGCGGGCGTTGCACAGCAGCACGCCGTAAAGCAGGCCCCATTTAATGTTCGGTACCGTGACATGCCAGAAGGCCTGCCAGCCATTCGCGCCCAGGGACAGCGCCGCTTGCTCGTCGTCCGTGCCCTGCTCCTGCATCAGCGGTATCAACTCGCGCGCGATGAAGGGAAAGGTCACGAACACCGTGGCCAGCACAATACCCGGCACGGCGAAGATGATGTGGATGTCGTGCGCGGCCAGCCAAGGACCGAACCATCCCTGCGCGCCGAACATCAGCACGTAGATCAGGCCGGCGACCACCGGCGACACCGAAAACGGCAGGTCTATAAGCGTGATAAGGAAGAACTTGCCGCGGAACTCGAACTTGGTAACGGCCCAGGCCGCGGCCACGCCGAAGACGAGATTCAGCGGCACTGCGATGGCGGCGACGGTGAGGGTCAGCCGGATCGCCACCAGCGCGTCGGGCTCTTTCAAGGACTCCCAGTACAGCTTGAAGCCGCCGCGCAAGGCCTCCGTAAAGACAGCGACTAGGGGAAGCAGAAGAAACGCCATCAGGAAAGCGAGCGCGCCGGCCGTCAGAATCCAGCGGACCCAAGGCTGCTCGGTGATTACCGCATTGCGCTGTAGCAGCGGCTCGAACGGGAGCGTTGGCGGATCGAGCAGTGAGTGGTCGATCTGCGGACTCACGCTCCAGCTCCCTGAAGCACAGGATGAGGCAGTGCGGGTCCGGCATGGCGCTGGGTCCGGTGGCGGTTGGTCCACGCCTGCAGCGCGTTGATGACCAGCAACAGCGCGAAAGAGATGACCAGCATGGCTGCCGCCACCGCGGTGGCGCCCGCATAACTATACTCCTCCAGCTTGATGACAATGAGCAGCGGCGCGATCTCGGAGACATGCGGCAGATTGCCGGCGATGAAGATCACCGATCCGTATTCGCCGACGCCGCGCGCGAACGCCAGCGTGAAGCCGGTCAAGAGCGCGGGCAGGATGGCCGGAAAGACAACCCGGCTCACCGTCTGCCAGCGCGTTGCGCCGAGCGAGGCGGCAGCCTCCTCCAGTTCCTTCTCGGCGTCCCTCAGCACCGGCTCCACCGTGCGTACCACGAACGGCAGGCCGACGAAGGTCAGCGCGACGACGATGCCGAGCGGCGTGTAGGCCACCTTGATGCCCAGCGGTTCCAGAAACTGGCCGACCCAGCCGTTGCCCGCGTAGAGCGCCGTCAGTGCGATGCCGGCGACCGCGGTCGGCAGCGCGAAAGGCAGATCAATCGTCGCATCGAACAGCCGCTTGCCCGGAAACTCGTAGCGCACGAATACCCAGGCCACGAGCATGCCGAAGACCAGGTTGATGGCCGCCGCGATCAGCGCCGTTCCGAAGGAAAGCTTCAGCGCCGACAGCACACGAGGCGAGCCGAGAATCGGCAAGAGGCCGTCAAGACCGAGCCCGGCCGCTTTGACAAATACCCCAGCGAGCGGGATGAGCACGATCAGGCTGAGGTAGATCATCGTGTAGCCCAGCGTCAGTCCGAACCCCGGGATCGGGGAACGGCTGAGCGACGGGTGCTTCTTGGTAATTGATGGCATCGTGGTGCTCTCTTACGGCAATGTGAGCACGGCGGGTATGGGCGCAGCGCCCAGGGCTGACCAGAGCAGGAGCAGGCCCATGGCCAGTTGCGCCCACGCGATCCAGCGGACGATATGGCGGGTCATTGGTGGGGTCCTATTTCCGCCATGCAATTGGTCCAACGTACCGCCTGCGCCGAAATGCGTGGCCTGCGTACATCCGCCGAAACGGCTCGTCCACGGTGACGCGCTTGACCTCCTGAAAGCGTTTCAGGTTGGCTGGGTCCGCGTGCACCTGCCGGTAACCGTGCTTGGCGGCCAGAGTGCGAAGATTCAGCGAAAAGAACATCGGGGAACAGCACCATGTTGCGTAATCTAGCAGACGATTGCTTATCGCAATAAATAATCTATCCTAATTAATAAATAACTATTATGCATAACGTAAGAAGACATCACCCGCCCGAAACGGCCCCGTACCGGCCGCTGTGCGGCTCCCGAATGGACGACTGCCGTCCACCGGGACGAGGACACCACTGCTGAGATCAGGGCTCGGCCGGCCGAAGTGACTTCCCGCGGCCACATCCACCCCGTATTCAGTGGCGGCACCAACCTGCGCCGTGGTCTCAAGGCCATGGACAATGACCTTGGCGCCTGATTCGTGGAGAAGAGCGATCAAGATCATAGCCCGCGCCACCGCGGCCTGACTCTCCCCGATCGCCAGGCAAGTGCGGTCGAGTCGCACGTAATCCGGTTGAAGCTCCAAAACGTCTTCGAGAATATTTTCCCTGCGGACCCCGGAGGTGGCGTTCATAGCCAGGCGATACCCGCGCCGCCGGTAGTTTCTTAGCGCGGCTTGCGTTCGGCGGCGTTCATCGGCGTCCCTCGTGCTCGGCGGATCGCTTTGGATCACGATGCGCTCCGGGATCAAGCCGCAGCGATGCAAGAGACCTTCGAAGTACTCGCCATGTTCATGCGGACTCAGGATATGGCGAGCGTGCACGTGTAGAAACAAGCTGGCGTCGTCGTACTCCTGGCGCAGGAAATTGAGCATATGCACCGTGCGGCACAACCGATCCAGGTACACGATCGCCGCCGCTTCGCGGGCGCTCGCAAAGACCTCGGGCGCCGGTAGCGCCGCGTAGTTCGCACCGATCGCGCGCAAATACGCTTGATGGCCGACGACGAGACGCCCGCTGGACGCGATCGCGACGAGGGGCTGAAACACGCTCCTCAGCCGCAGCGGTCCGAAATACCCCTCGACCGCCCCGTAGCGCGAACGAATCGGATCCTCGGGCAGGAAGCGCATAGGCGCGACCCGCATCTGGTCATTGAAATAATCGATGATCTGACTGACCGGCATACTGCTCCTCCTACCGCATATGAAAAATCATTGCGGGACACGATACTAACGTGTCGCGTTTGTGAGGTCCGCTCATGGATACGAGCGGACCGGCGGCTGCCGGTCCGCTACGCTTGGGATTAATCCTATAGTTTCGCCAGTGCCACCTCGGTCGATTTCGCCAGCGCCAGCGCCTCCGACCCCACCTTGAGATCGAGCTCTTCGATCGAGCGTGAGGTGATCACTGAGGTCACTATTCCTGACGGCGTTTCGACATCCACCTCCGAGAGCACGGGTCCTTCGACGATCTCCTTGATCTTTCCGCGAAACTGATTGCGAACGTTGATCGCTTTAATGGTCATGGTATATACCTCATGTTATCTAGGTTAAACTCACGCGGCAGCACGTAGAGTGCACCCGCTTACTGATGCTCGTCTCTACGAGCTGTCCGTCACCTGCTCCCTATGTGCTTACCCGCACCCTGAGAACACTCGCGGCCGATCCCGCTAGCTCCCCTCACGCTTAAAAGACCCCGGCCCGAGCGGACCGGGGAGGTGGTGGAGGCAGGAGCGCATGATCTGGCCGCGCCACATTGCGGTTGAGCACGTCTAACCGATCCATACCCAATCGTCCTCTTTGCCCAGCTCACGCCAATCGGCTAGGTCGTCTGCATCCGCGCGCGCGCCGATGTACGCTAGGGCCAGCGTGAGAAAGACGCCGAAGCTGCCGACGAGCAGACCCAGAATAAAACCCCATATAAAATCGGTCATAAACGTTTCCTCTGTCTAAAATGGGTTAATGGTTAACGCCCTCTATTGTTTTGCTCACTGTCCATGGATCTGATCGAACACCCCGCCATCGGCGAAGTGGACCTGATTGGCTTTCTTCCAATCGCCCACTATTTCCGCGAGCGTAAACAGCGTCAGCTTCGGGAACTGGGAGGCGTATTTGGCCGCGACCTCCGCATCCACCGGCCGGTAAAAGTGCTTGGCGACGATCTCCTGGCCTTCCTTGGTGTAGAGATACTCAAGATAGGCGCGCGCGGCCTCGATCGTGCCGTGCTTGTCCGCGACCTTTTCGACCACGGCAACCGTAGGCTGGGCCAGGATGCTGCTTGGCGGCACGACGATGTCGAACTTATCCGGGCCTAACTCCCTGCCGGCCAGCAGAATCTCATTCTCCCAGTTGATAAGCACATCTCCGATGCCACGTTGGACAAAGGTGGTGGTGGCGCCGCGCGCCGCGGTATCGAGCACCGGCACGTTCTTATAGAGCTTGGCGATAAAGTCTTTGGCCTTGGGCTTCGTCACGATTCGATTTCAGCAAGGCGTAACCCCAGGCGCCGAGGTAGTTCCAGCGGGCGGCTCCTGAGGTCTTGGGATTCGGTGTGATCACCGAGACGCCGGGCTTAACGAGGTCGTCCCAGTCCTTGATCCCCTTGGGGTTACCCTTGCGCACTAGAAAGGCCATCGTGGAGGTGTAGGGGGCACTCGAGCCCGGTAGATCGGATTGCCAGTTCTTGCGGATGAAGCCCGATTTCTCGACGATGGCATCGATGTCGTAGGCGAGTGCCAGGGTCACCACGTCCGCCTCGAGCCCGTCGATTACGGCGCGTGCCTGCTTACCGGATCCGCCATGCGACTGCTGCACGGTCACGGTATCGCCGGTCTTTTCCTGCCAGTGTTTCGCGAACGCCGCGTTGTACTCCTGGTACAGCTCGCGCGTCGGATCGTAGGAGACGTTGAGCAAACGGATCTCCTTGGCCCACGATGCTAGCGGGTTGATCAGCGATAACGCTAAGGTGGTGACGGTCGCTGCGAGCAAACCTTCTCTTGTAAACATAGTATTTCTCCTTGGCTTTATTGGGATCGATCAAAAAGCGAGTTGCACCCGGCTGAGGACGACGTTTTCATCCTCCCGATCGCGCGGGGAGTCCACTGTGCCAGCGCCGCCGTCGAACACCGTGTGCTCGTAGTCAACGGCGAACTTTACGTTCTGATTGAGATACCAGTTCAAGCCCACGGCCCAGGCCGCCGCTTGTTCCGCCGCTGTGGTGGGATCGGCAAATGAATCGGCGCCGCCGGCGAAGCTGTCCTCGTCGAGATCCAGCTCGCTGTAGCGTGCTTTGATTTCGAAGGCGCCCCAATGTCCGTTTTCGATCGAGAACGGACGCGCGGGCTTCACGCCCTTATAGGTCGATTCCTCGCCGGTCAGGACATAACTCCCCGCGATCTGCCAGGCGTCGTGATGGAGATCCTCTTCACGGATCGTGGCGCCTAGCGCCCGGTCGACATCCTGGAAGACGCTGACGTATTCGGCGAGCAGCCCCCAGGGACCATAGTAGTAGTAACCTTGAGGCGAGAGCCTGAGCCGCTCGCCATCGGCGAAACTGCCCGCGCGATACGAGAAAAACCTCTGCTGGCCCGAGGTCCGGTACTCAGGCAGATTGGGCGAGGTAATGCTGCCGCGGGCATCGACATAGCTCACGGCAAAGCCTAAGCCGAGACCTTGCAGGGGCACGAAATCGCTTTGCAGAAAGGGATGGGCGAAGATCCGGGCCGCGAGATCCTTGTCGATGTTACTGTCCACATCACCGAAGTCCTCGCTCGAGCGCCCATGGTTGACCCCGTTCAACCACGCCAGCGAATAGCTCACGATCCCCTGGCCAAAATCGCCATGCAGCTCGACGCCGATGTCGCGATTCGGAACCAGGTTGTTGGGCAATGCGCGCTCGACAAAGCGGATGGCGGAGGCCGACTGCAGCCGCTCGATGCCAAAGGGGGTCTTGAACTTGCCGCCCTTGAGCTGGAACCAGGGGAGCAAGCGGGCATCGGCGTAAGCGTCCTGGATGACCGTCCTGCCGTTTCCGAAATCCGGCATGAAGCGGAAGTCGAAGATCCTGAAGACCGTGCCCTCCAGGATCTTCCGAAATCCGGCATGAAGCGGAAGTCGAAGATCCTGAAGACCGTGCCCTCCAGGATCGGGCGGGCGCGGCGGAGCAAATAGGTGTCGCCGTTCGTCCGGTCCTCGTCCTCGAAAAAATATCGGCCGTCGGCGTGCAGCAAGCCGCGCAGCTTCAACTGAAACGCGCCGTCATTGGATTTCAGAGCGAAGCCGTCGGCGCCCGCGGACACCGTGGCGGTCTGCTTGGCCTTCTCGGCAAGCTTGGTCTCCTGCTCGACCTCGAGCCGCCGCTCGAGCGTCCGCACCTTGAGGTCGAGCTCGTCGATGCGCTGCTGTACCGCGGGCGGAATGGCTTCCTCCGCGGCGAGCGAAGCATGAAAACCCGTGGCGAGCCCGCCGAGGAGGGTGAGGGTGAGCGTGGAGTGTCTCATAGAAATAATCTCCTATTTTCACGAGAACCTCCGGTGGCCCGGTCAGCTCCTGGTTAAATAAAGTCTCTTTATATACCTTCCAGTGAACTGGTGGGGTTAATAGGCCGGTCTGGTCAGTTCCGATTTACTGTCTTGCAGGGGCGGAGGAAGCACGGAGCTTTTCCTTGCGCTCGATCTGCACGATTTGTCCGTTGTGGACGGTGATCTCTACGGCGCCGTAGTGAAGCCCCTGAAGCGCCAAACGAATGTCCTCGACTGAGAGAGAGGGGGTTGACCGGTCCCAAGGGGGACTTTATCGCGATTGCCTTGCATGAATCTCTGGTCCAAAGTGATGCGGTCGTCGGTTCACAGGGCTGCTGCCACTGCGGGCACTGTAGCGCGGAAGATACGTTCGTCAAAAGAATATATTCTTATTTTTATATAGCTATATTGAATAAACACTGTTTGGACCGGGGTCCGGGAAGGATGGATGCGAGGCGCCCGCGCTAGCCGCGCAGGTCGTGGCCGTCAGGTTCGCGTTATGGTTCCCGTTCAGTAGGAACGCGCAAGGCGGCGGAGCCGCTGGCGCTGGTTCTGAACCCTACTTGGGGGCTCCGGCCACCTAGCCCTTTGGCAACCCCAAGACTAAAGTGCCCGCCGCAAGCGGCGCGCTAGTAGTGAAAAGTGCGAATCGCTTTTTAAAGTGCTACCAACGCGCGATCGTAATCCGGCTCGTGGGCGATTTCGGGGACAAGCTGTGTGAATATAACCCGGTCGTGTCCATCCAGGACCACGACAGCCCGCGCCGTGATCCCCGCGAGAGGACCGTCCTCGATCAAAACACCGTAGTCCCGAGCGAAGGCTCGCGATCGCATCAAAGAAAGTGGGATCACGTTAGCTGTCGCTTCCGCCTTACAAAAGCGTGTCATTGCGAACGGTAGATCCGCCGAGATCATCAAAAAGACCACATCGCCGTAGCCTTTCGCCGCGTCGTTAAAACGCTTCGTGGACGCGGCGCACACGGGTGTGTCGAGGCTTGGAACGATATTCAGTAGCTTCTTCTTGCCCTGGTATGTCGCCAAGGTGACATCATTCAATGCGCTGTCTACGAGGGTGAAATCGGGGGCCTGGCTGCCGATCGCCGGTAAATGGCCGTTGGTATGTATCGGGGCGCCCTTGAGGGTAATCGTTGCCATTTATTCATGCTCCTGACTGGTCGTTGAGGTACCTCACGGTCCAGGCGATCTTATCGCAGAGAGACCCCCACTCCGGCGATCTCAAAGCTTGCTCATCAAATCGCTGCCGAGGCTGTGGCGAACTCGTGGTAATCAGTTCTAATGTTGCTCGTCTTTCAGTCCGTCGGCGTATTCGTCGGGATCCAAAAGACGATTCATCTCATTCACGTCATCTGGTTTGAGCCGAAAGATCCAGCCTTCGCCGTAGGGATCACGGTTGACAATTTCTGGACTTTGATTGAGCGCCTCATTCACCTCCACGATTTCGCCGGACAGCGGACAGTAGAGATCCGATGCCGACTTTACCGATTCCACTACGGCGCATTCTGCCGTGGCCGGATAAGCACCGCCGACTTCCGGTAACTCTACGAACACCATATCGCCTAAAGCCTGCTGGGCATGATCGGTAATGCCGACCCGCATCGTACCGTCATCGAGTGGTTTTACCCATTCGTGGCTGGAGGTGTACTTACGGTCCTCGGGAATATTACTCATGCGTCGCTCGTGTCTCCTTGATGCGGTTCGATTCCGCTCTGCTCGCCGTCCACACAACGCGCCGATTCTTTGCCGTTCATTGCCCGGAACAAGCCTCTGCGCCCGTTCCATCACGAATTCCGCCTGCCTATGATAACGTGAAGATACCACCTTAAACGAACCATTGTAAAAGCGATACGGCATTCGAGCCATGAAAAAACCGGACATCATGCGCATCCTATCGGGCGGCCAGACAGGCGTCGACCGTGCGGCCCTCGATACCGCCCTGGAATTGGGGATCCCCTGCGGAGGCTGGTGCCCGCGCGGAAGGCGTGCGGAAGATGGACGCATTCCGGCACATTACCCTCTACGTGAGCTTGATTCCGAGCGCTATGGAGGCCGCACCGAACGCAACGTGCTCGATGCGGACGGGACCCTCATTCTGATACGTGGTGTAATGGACGGTGGTACGGCGCTGACGGCACGATGGGCGGCCCGCAACAGCAAGCCGAGAATAATCATTGACCTGCAACACCCACCGGGAACCGAGATTATTTACGGATGGATGACGGAAAACCGCATCGAGGTGTTAAACGTGGCCGGACCGCGAGAAAGCAAGCAGCCCGGGATTTACACGCAGGCCAAGGAGTTTTTGCTCGTTGTCTTTTGTTTCATCAAGAAACAAACAAGCTTTTCGCAATCGTTATGAATCGCTCGCCGCTTTACGGATGAAGAATTCCCACACCCGTTCGCGCTCGTCCCAACGCAGCATCTCGTGTCCACTGCGTACACAAAACGCCTGCAGGTCCACGACCGCCATGGGATCGGTCGCCAAGACCCGCAGGATTTGCCCCGGCTGAATCCGGTTCAGCTCGACCTTGGTCTTGAGCAACGGCAATGGGCACTTTAAACCCATTACGTCCAGTACGGCAGTTACCGGCAAAGCCGGCACCATGTCGTTCATGGGATTACTATATAATCAATCCGTAGTTTGCCGCCACCGGGTATGCGCCTCCCCTGCCTCGCGATCGACTCGCTTGTCATGACGGACCTCCCGTTACGACATCATCGGATCGACCGTCAGTCTATAAGTACGCTAGATTTCCTCCGTGGTTACGACGCTTACCGTATGGCGCGCTAGCCGCCCATATGATGGGCCCATAACCGTTTGCCGTGGGCGGGTCATGTACCCCTCTTCACTCACCAGTCCCAAGTAAATAGCCGCCTGTAGGATGGGTTTCTCATGTCGATCAGCCGGGAGAGCCGGATTTCGTCTACCGCTACAGCTTGTGTCCGTGTCATGGGGCTCTCCGGGTCACAAAATATCAGTGGGTGAATTCGTCAGGGACTTTCATCAAACTGTCGTCACGGAGCAACGACATGGGCACGATGTCTGAGAAATCATCCAGGGACCAGTTAACGAGCGTGTCTTCCCGGCTTACGTGTCGGACGTGAGAAGACTCCATCTCTCCGAAGCGTTCATTCAGATTCGCCACTGTGGTTTCCTCTTAATGTAGTCAAGGCTTGTTGTGCTCTTCTAGAGATTCAGGCGATTTGCGTGCCAGGAGCACGTCCGTGTCGCCCTCAGCTAGGCAATTCATTTGCTGGGACACGTAGTCTTAGCTAGCCCGCATTTCTCACCAATGTGTGGATACATGGGCTAAAGGCATTGATGAGGACATCAGAAAAGAAGACCGCTTGAATTAGCCGCTGCGGTCGAGACGCCAACAGGACAAATCGAGTAACTCATGGAGGTTTCTGTCGATAAGTGCAGGTGGTTTGAGGC